>JAIOPL010000003.1 GCA_021413925.1 Verrucomicrobiota bacterium | reverse complement strand
GCCCCCCAACCCTTCGGGCGAGGACAAGGGACCCCGTCTGGCGGTGTTGCCTGCTCGGTCAAAGCCCGCAGGGGGATTCTCGCTCGCAGGCGCCTTCCCATCCAGTATCCCTTGCCCTCGCGCGACTCCTCCCAATTTCTTCACACGCTCTTTATGCCACCATGCCAACAGGCTTCCTCCCAGGAACTCCCAAGCCCGGTAAGGCGTCAAAAAGAAATCCGCCGTTCCGGCATGCACCGACATCCAGAGATTACACCCCAGTGAAATAACCAGCAGCACCAGCATGATCGAAGCAATGGGCCATTTCCTCTTCCAGATGAGCAAGAGGATCGGGGGAAAGAAGATATAGAACTGCTCCTCCACGGCCAATGACCAGAGATGGAGAAGGGGCTTAAGGCTCGCCGACGTGTCGAAGTATCCGCTCTCCTGCCAGAAGACGATGTTCTGGATGAAGAGTGTACCCGCTGCCACATGCTTGCCGAGCTGTTCAAACTCATCGGGTAGCAGGATCACCCATCCATAGGCCATGGTGATCACCAGTACGGTGATCAGAGCAGGAAAGAGTCTCCTGATACGCCGTGCGTAGAACTCTTTGAAACTGAAGTTCCCTGCGTTGTGTCCCTTGTACAGAATCCCGCTGATCAGGTATCCGCTGATCACAAAAAAGATATCCACTCCGATGAATCCGCCGGGGATCACCCATGGAAACGCATGGTAGATAACCACCCCAAGCACCGCCACTGCCCGAAGGCCGTCAATGTCAGATCGATATTTAAGCAAGGTCATGACCGGGCATTTTACAGTTAACGCCTTTCTTCTTGAAGTTCTTGGATCGTCCGCCTGATTCCCTGTTCCATCGATAATTCAGGCACCCATTCCAGTTCCTTGGAGGCTAATTTATTGCACAAAATATTTGAGGGGATGTCAAAATCACGTCCAGGCAAATGAACCTTCTCGACTTGTTGCCCGACTGAGTTGCTGATGATGTCTACAAGTTCATTGAGATTTGTTCCTCTTCCCGAACTGATATTGAAGATCAGCTCATCACCTTGATAATCCAAGGCCTTGAAGAAGGCCTCCGCAACGTCGCTGACGTGTAGATAGTCCCGGGTGACCGAGCCGTCACCCCAGATCTCGATGGGTTCTTTGCGAAGCGCCTTTTGAATGAAGGCCGTCACCGCTCCTTGAGCTGATTCAACCCGTTGCTTTGAACCGAATGGATTTGATACCCGGAGAATCACGGGTTTGATATCATGAAGGTCGCGATAAAGCCGGAGATACTTTTCAATGGCCAGCTTGGTAATACCGTACGAGACAATGGGGTTTGTGGGATGCTTCTCATCCAGCGGCAAGTATTCCGGCGTTCCATAGACGGTTCCCCCGGATGAGATGAAAATGATCCTTCCCACCTTCTGCGCGACCATCGTCTCAAGCAGTCTTAGCGATCCCACAAGATTGCTCTCCACATCATAGATCGGGTCCTCATTGGAACTCTTGGGAAGAGTTGTTGAGACCAGATGGAACACTGCATCCATATCCTGAAGACACCTTTTCAGATCCCCCTCGCTCAACATGTCCCCTTCCATCCATTCTACATCCTCTCCCCGATCAAAAGCTCGGTAAGGCTGAACCTTCGGCCTTTCGAAAATCCGTACCGAGTGCCCCCCTTCGAGTAGACGATCACAGATGGCAGAGCCGATAAACCCTCCCCCCCCAAAGACTGCACACTTCATCGGCACTTTACTTGGAAGTTTTCCCATTGAATCACAGCGGCATTTGCACAGCAAAGACCATGCCCCCCTTGGCCTGAATCAGATAGGAAGCATACTGGGCTGGGAGCAGGGCGCTCACCACCTTCCAGATAGGAGCGGCTTCTTCGGAAATATCCTCGATCACCACCCACCCTCCAGCCTTGAGTTTTTTAAATGCAAAGGCGAGAACCGCCACGTTGGCATTAGGGGCATGCAGTCCGTCATCGATAATCAGATCTAGCTTGCCGGGCATCTTCTCACCGAGTTCCGTGATCGTGGTAGCATCCGTCTGGTCGACGAAGTAGGTTTTGATAAGTTCTTCTTCAAACAGAATCCTCTTGTCGACGTCGGCCCCATAGATGAGGGTGCCGGGAAGATACTCACGGAAGGCACGCAGGGAATTTCCGGGCACCCAGATCTTGCCCATATTAGAGACGACATCAGTATTGGTCGTTCCTAGGCCAATCTCGAGCATCGAATCGATCTTCTCGAGATTCTTCAGCACCGCACCATAGACAAAGTGGTAGTCGTGGTTTCGTGACTTGTCGCAGCCATAGGAGTCGAAGACCTTCTTCAGTGTAGCAGCCTCCTCCTCGGCCCCAAGGTCTTTGCAGAACTGTTCCGCCGTGATGGGAGTGAGCGGCGCTTCTCTGAAACGATCGGCGATTGACGCCAGCGTTGGAAAAAGCTGAGTGGCTGATAGCAACGTCAGATCATGGATGGTTTTTTCTAATCCCTGATAATAACCCGAAGTATTGGGGGCAAACTGCCCGAGCCTTCTGATCTCACCGATCTCCCGCCTATACATGAAATTACTGACCGCAAGTTCCAGACTCCTCTTTAGGGAGTAATAAGCATGGTTGATCCTGACAAGGAACGGAACCTTCCTAAGTAATTGAATGACTGTTTCCATGATGATGAAAATTGGATGGATGTGGCTCGGGAGGATACCTCGGGCTTCGGAACTACAAACAGCCTTTTATGGTGCCAATCGAAGAGCCAATTCACGGGCCTCCATGCGGATCGCCTCTGAAATCTCCCCGGCCGTGGTGCCCATGCTTCCTGATGTCCCGATAATGGCCGGAGAGATCTCCAGCATCCTCACCGAGGAGGAGCGTCCCATCAGATCGTCATGAAAGGCGCGTTCCAGCGTATAGCCCAGACCATCCTGCACCCGGCGGTAGGATTGACCCAATGAGCTGAGGTAAAAGGCCTTGTTCACCCGATACAGACGAGTGTCGACCAAGGCTCCGGGAGCGGACGCCACGAGCCCCCAAGGGATCCTCATCCGCCGTTTAAGAAATCCCAGCGCCCTGCTTCCTCGCTGACTTTTATAAAGAGGCGAAAGCATCCTTCTGATCGCCATGAAATCTTCCTTAGGCACATGCCTGCTGACAAAAAACTCGCCCTCACCCTCTCCGGAAAAGATCCCCCCGGTGCCAGGGCAAAAAAGCTTTCCTGTTACTTTGATGAAATCGTCAGCACCCTTCAGAAGATCACTCTTTTCTAAAGCCTGCCGGATCAGGTCACCTTCACCATACCCCTTCCCTTGGATCACAGTCCTCTTGGAAGAGTCAACCTGAACGAACTCCAACTCCTTTCCATAGTTACGGGCCGTCGCCACCAAGACCTCGGATCGGATTCTGGCAGAGCAGTTTTTCGCAAAAACAACCTTCTCAGTGCTCGGGTCCCCCAACCATGCAAGCAGTCCCTGCATATGGGCTTCGGTCCGGTCGCTCGTCGCCGAGAGTGCCACATAGGGTGTGATCCCGGCATCGAGAGATGCAGTGATGAGCAAGGGCGGTCGCTTCATGCTTTTTAGGCAGACCTTCAGTGAATCAGAGAATAGACCCTATAATATTTACCGCTCCAATCCAGATGATATCCCATCGGAACCACCCCTTCGTCTCCACTCACAGCCTCCACGATAGCATCGGCATTGTTTGGAGCAGCCAGATGACCGCTGCGAAGCCTCACCAGAGACAACTCCATATGAACCTCTCGGAGGAGCCCATAGATCGGCGAGTCCTTGCCATCGACCATGACATTGGTCGCATGCTTTTCCTTGAGAATACCGGCCACCTTCCTGATTTCCTCCATGCGCCCTGTGAAGGCGACACTCATCTGCTCCTCCTTGGGCATCCGAAAAACAGACCACCATCCGAGCAAGTGACGCTGCCCCGTATAGGAGATGTGCTGCCACAGGAATGCCATCATGAGTGCAGTAACGAGAATGGGAATCCACTTGGGTCTGAAGAGATCTTCCGCCTTCCCAACAAGCGGCGCCGCCATGAAGAATGCGGGAATCAAAAGTCTCCCGCCCCACGGCTGCCAGCGAAAGATTGCACAAAAGAGCAGGAATGAGCCCATTAAGACACAGCTTAGGGCTATGGTTCCCGATCCCTTTCTAAAAGCAGGGATCAACAAGAAAAATGGGATTAACAAACATAGCCCGGTCTGAACGGGGGAGGGGATCACATCCTCACATCCCAGGAAGTAGAAAAAGTGTAGATTAGGACCTCCCAGTTGAGCTGCCCCGATATTTGTGTATGGATCATCGGGGTTCAGTCCGAGAGATAGCAGCAGATTGCGCGTGACCAACTCGACTTGATGAATCGAAAAATCGGATCCCCATGCAAACTGATTGGCAACATTTTTGATGCAGACTCCCAGTACCGAATCGGGATCATACCTCTCATTAGTCATTCCGACACTTGGCCCCGTGATGGAACAATACGAATGAAGATTTCTGATGGTATTTGGTAGGATGACAATCCCCACGATCATCACTCCTGGCAAAAGGGCGACAGCAAGACTCCTCCAGGCTCCAGCGCGCAAGGTAGCGACCAGAAGAAGGAGCGCTATCGGTGGTAAATAGGATACGGCAGTACCCTTGGCTGCCATGGCAAGACCTGCGGCAAGAGCAGCAAGTAAAAGCAGCGCAACCTCAACCTTCCACTCCTTGCTACAGATCCGCAGACCTATCAGGAGAGGGATTAGAATGAAGAACGAGGCCATAATATCGTTCTTCGCATTGGAAGCCTCAAAAAACACCACCGGCACCAAGGCGACAAAGAGAACGGCAAGTGCCTGAGCTCGTGGACTTCCCTCGATGGATTTGACCATCAGAGTGAGAACCCCACATGCGGCCGTGAAGAAAAACCATTGGCTCAGATTATGCCAAGCATCACCTCCCGAGAGCAGCATCAGGTTCAGCCCCAGAAATTCCGATAACACGGGGTGGCAGTTTTGAAATGGATAGGTGGCGTCGAAATGCTCCACACTTCCCTGCATAAGCCAGTAGATCTGGCGGGGAAGATGATAGGATTGAACATCGTAGTTGCAAGGCGGCGAGGCCATCGCCATGCGGAACATTACGAAGATCAGGGCCGCCATCACCGCAACCATCCAAATCGGCAAACCTTTAATCTTAGACCACACTCGCCTCCACTCTGCACTCCAATCAAACCTTTTGCGCAGAGAGATCAGCAGAGTCGCTGGGATGAGTAAATAAATGCACCAGGCCGCAAAGACCGGCACGAAGGTAAGAGAGCGCAAGAAGGACAGTGCCTCCGTCAGGACAAGGACAAAGCTTCCTAAAAGCACACAAGCAAGAGCAAAACTCCAACGCCAGGATCTCTTACGCGACTCTGAGCGTTGATAAAAAAACAACGCCCAAGAGAGCGTTGCGGCGTAGGGGAGAATACCTAAAAGCGTCATAGCGTGAGCATTATCTGAAGGACATGCGATCCAATCGTTTCATTCTTTAACCTAAAAGATTGTATTTAAGAATGCACCAGATGGCCTGGAATCCATCCTTCCAGTTGATTTTCTTCCCCTCGGCATAGGTGCGCCCGTGGTAAGAGACAGCCACCTCGTAGATTCGCACACCCTTCTTGGAGAGCTTTGCAGTTATCTCGGGCTCGAATCCGAAGCGATTCTCCTCAATCACTATACCCTGAAGGATCTCCCGCTTCACCGCCTTATAGCAGGTCTCCATGTCTGTAAGGTTAAGGTTGGTAAACATGTTGGAGAGAAGAGTCAGAAACCTATTTCCAATCGAATGCCAGAAGTAGAGCACACGATGCTCTTGCGAGCCTATAAAACGCGATCCAAAAACAGCATCAGCTTTTTCCCTGAGGATAGGACCAATCAAGACGGGATACTCAGCTGGATCATATTCCATGTCTGCGTCCTGGATCAGAACGATAGGCGCGGTAGCATGAGCGATCCCAGTTCGAAGAGCAGCCCCTTTTCCTTGGTTCTTCTTATGATGCAACACGCGGATTCTTTCATCGCTTGACTTCAACCCCTGGAGTACTTCTCGAGAGCGATCGGTAGAGGCGTCATCCACTATGATTAGTTCTAGCACGCTCTCTTGAGCGAGCACCGTGACGATCACATCAGCAACAGTTGCCTCTTCGTTGAAGACAGGCATGATCACGGAAAGACAGGGTTTCACTTGAGACATCTTTTTTTCAGATATTGCATGACTTTGCTCCGATCATCTAAACCAGTAATAGTTGGGTTTGAGCGTAAAGATCAACTCTTCTGCCCGTTGTTTCTGATCGCGAGGCAGTTCACTTTTTAAAAGCTCAGACAGGGCGGAGTTACCTCCTGTTTGCATAGCGACGATATCACGATTGATAAGCCAATATGGAGTTTCGAACATATAGCGTGCAGTTTTAGAGCTATATTGCTTGGCGACTATTGCATCAAGCTGATACCATGTATAAAATGGCAATCGGATCACAAAGGATTGGATGGCTATCAATGATATTCCGAAGAACAACAGCCCCAGAACACTTGCTATTCTGGCCCACTGTTTCTTTATAGAGGAAACATCTTCCAGTAGATAAATTGCAGGCATTCCAACCAAGGAAAGGATCGGCAGCAAGTATCTTGGCCCATAACACCAAGTCCCTCGCCAATTGATAAAACATGAATTAATTGCCAGAATGATGGCCGCCGTAGATAGAATCATGACTGCTTCTATTCGGTTCATATTATAGAACCTTCTCCAATAAAAAAAGGCGATCATAATTATTGGAAAACAGGATAAGACTCCCCACTGCCCATCAAATATATATCCCCACATCCCCTTGATGACATCACCCGAAAGTGGCTTGCTTTCAGCAACCCATTGAGAATAACCAGTATTATAGATAGATCCAAATTTAAAATGATTCAGCGCAAGAAGAATTGTACAGAGGAGGCCGACCGGAATACAGAACCAAGCTAATCCGATCAATCTGACCCGATTATTTGCTTCTTTGAGTGATAAAAAGAAGAATGCGAAAAAAGCCGGCAACAGAACGACATATAGAGTCTTAGAAAGAATTAATACTCCCAAGAAGAGAGCACATGCCAATATCCAGGCTCGTACAGATCCCGCTATCACACTAATTCCTTGAATGAGTAATTCGCGGCGCCCCCTGAATGCGGAGTAGAATGCCCCCGAAAGAAACAGCAAGGCGTGGATTTCAAAAATCTGTGCCCTGAAGTAGTACCAACAAAAGGTCATGTAAATTATGCTTAAGACATAAATACACGCCACAGTTTGGCTTTGAGTGAAAAGTCGCACTGTGAGATAAAAAAGCGCGGCACACATTAAAGAAAGCACTATATTATGAATGTTAAGCAACAGTAGCCTGAGAGGACTTATTGGGTATTCCAACTTACCCTCGAGCAGTTGCTCCAATCTCAGCGCAGGGACGTATATTAGGGAATTTATAACCCCATATTTTGGAAACCATTTTCCTGTCACCTCATTCTTACAAAAGAACATACCTTTATCACCCCAGTACTTTGTTGCTATTTCCTCCGGAACACCCAGCTTTCCTTCTTTTAGTAAATGTACGGTTTCTACCCTGACTGCCATTGCATCGCCGGAACATTCTTCGGCAGGCATCATCAAAATACCAGTGACTAAAACTACGATCAGTGTAACAAGA
The DNA here is from genome assembly GCA_021413925.1 of Verrucomicrobiota bacterium. NCBI lineage: Bacteria > Pseudomonadati > Verrucomicrobiota > Verrucomicrobiota bacterium. The sequence goes on along the minus strand of JAIOPL010000003.1, from coordinate 92,851 downwards.
ATCCCTAAATCTATTTTTGTCATACTGTTTGATTTTTTGCCGCTTCTATTATCTTTGATATAATCTCTTTCCAGAAACAACGATCATACCGCGTCCATGCATGACATCCGAATGGTAATTTTCTCCCATTCTTCTCATAGGACCATTTAGGTGAAACCTCAAAGGCAAACGAGAGCGCAGGCTCCGCGGGTGCAACCTGAAATGAGGGATCAAATTTGGGCGCCTCAATAGCCCAGAAAACATCCTCATTGTAGGTAAAGCGACTCAGCTCGTCTTCCACGGAATACTGCCGGGCAAAGGGATTGATCCCGTGAAGCGCCGATACTTTTAGATAGAGCCCAGGCTCCATGGACTCGAACGGAGGCTTCCACGCATAGTGCCCCCATCGCGGGTAAATTGATCCAGCAATGATAGACTGCCTCAGAACTCGGAGATAAGACTCCACCCGTCTCAGTGAAAGTCCTCCGTTCCCTGCCCGCCAGAGCCCTGACTTGTGATTCTCGGAGAAACCCTTGAACCAGGGCGCTGCGAGATAGTCCCATCCCCTATCCATCCACTCATTCAAATTGCTGCTGAAGATCAGGCAATCTAGCTGGGCAATCAGGATATAGTAACTCTCCTGAAATCTCTCATAGAAGCGACTCGACTTGAGCAGTCGGTTGTATCCCTCGATTCCTGAGAAAAACTCATCAGAGAATCTCTCGACCTCCTCACCCGACCGTAGGACTCCGGAGAGATCCAGAGACTCAGGCGCGATAAAACAAATCCCATATCCGCTCAGATGCTTGCGGATTGAGGCTAACGAGATCTCCTCATCGGCCGTCAATTCCGACCGATACATCGGAACAACAATCTGGCATTCTGAGTGTTTTGGCATCTCCTGCTTGATTCCTTTTTTAGTCTTCAGCCTTCAGACATTAGACTTTGTATCCCCTAATGCCTAAATCGCTAAAGCCTTTGGCTTTCATTTTACTGGAGGAACCACATTCACTCCCTTGATCCGGAATGCCTTGGCAGCGGCCAGCAAATGAGCGTCGTTGCTATGAATTTCCCGGAATCCGTGTTCCACCGCGCAGGCAAGATGAAGGGCATCGGCTGAGCGCAGGTAAACAGAAGGCGCCAGTTTGCGAAAACGTGTTGTCACGTCGGCAAACAACTCGTGGTTAACGGTGAGCCAAGTCCAGAGGCGGTTCCCTTCATCCAGATCGAACTGCTTCCAGAGGAGAAGAAACTCGGCGGAGGAGATCGTCGCTTGACGCAGATTGCGGTGGAATGTCGCCGCAAGCTCGATCCGTCCGAACTCACAACAGGCAATCTTCCCGCCAGCTGCCGCGAGATCCCGCACCTCCTTGCTGCCATGCTCATTGAGATAGCACTTGGCCAGATAGGCCGTGTCGAAATACATCATGCCCGGTCGCGATCCTCGGAGATAAATCCAGCCGAATCTCCCTTGTGTTGCGCCATCTTCGCGAAACCTCGTACCAGCTTACGATCGGCAAAGGTCGCCCCCGACTCCTCTTCCTTGAAAGGCACAATCCTCGCCACGGGATGCTTCCTGTCGAGAACCACAATTCCCTCATGCCGGGCAGCCCTGCGGACCCAGTCACCGGTCTTCATATGGAGATCCCTGATCGTGATGGCAACCATGTGCTCAAAGTGACACATCTTGAGGATCGCGTCAAAATAGAATTGGCCCCATCTTCCATCTTCCATCTTCCATCTTCCATCTCCCATCTTCTCGGATAGTCTTTCCCAGTTTCATCCTTCATGAATCAGACCTTCTTCTGGCTCTCGACGCTCGACCATCGACCTTCGACTCAGTTGTTTTAGCCCTTTAGCCTTTCGAATTCAGCCTTTAGCCTTTCATCAGGCCCCTCCCCTGGATCCCGATCGATCGGCAGATAATTCTTAAGCATCAGGAAGCGTTTCTCGACCAGGTTCCAGCTCAGCCAAGCCAATCCCAGCACGCAGGGGACGGTCAGCAGAAAATTTACCAAGGGATCTCTGAGTGATGGGCTCATGGCAAAAAGCTGCTGTACCGGATAGGCATAGAGATAGGTTCCGTAGGAGAGATCGGTGCGATGCGTCCAGTCGAAGATCGATACCTTGGGACCATATCCCAGCCATAGCACCAGATAGCCACCGGCCACCGGCATCAGGATCGAGATGAAGGGCTTGAACTGTGATGCCAGGACTAAAAGGAACAAGCATCCCGCAGCGAGTAATGTGCCGTAGGGAATCTTATCCCTCCAGAGCCAGAAATTCATCCCCACAAAGAAATAGCAAAGATAACGCCGGTCCATTTGCTCCATGTCAGCTCCCACAAGCAATCCCTTCGCATAGGCGGCATAGATAACCAATGCCGCAAGCAGCGTCAGCCATCGATGCTTGAAGATGGCGAACTGCCCAATACCCGCCACCAGCAGGTAACAGAAAAACTCCTTCTGAATCGTCCAGAGGGAGGCATTCGCACATCCGGGATAGGGATTGTCATCAAAGACCCCCTTCCAGCTGATGCTGTTGAAGGTCAGTAAGATACAATCCTTGAAAAAATTAATCCCCCAGGAAATCAGCGTAAGGAGATAGGGTGTGCCCCGATGCTCCGGCATGGCACGGAAGGCGGGGCAGATTCCCCAGATCAGAAGCGCGCAGAAGGCCAGAGTCACCATATACGCGGGATAGATACGGAGCACCCGACGCTGCAGGAAATTCTGCATAGAACTACTGTGCAGCCAACTCGCCGTGATTAGGAATCCACTGATCAGGAAGAAGAGATCCACAGCTAATCCACCTGCTGTTTGCTGCCCATGGCTAAGCCGGTTTATCAGATCTACTCCCCTTCCAGCCCCAAGCGATAGCGGATAGGCATGGGCATAAATCACAGCCAGTGCCAGTACAAGCCGGATCAGGTTCAGGTTATTAGTCTTTTGACCGGAGAGATGACCAAGGAGACTGCGGTTGAATGAAATCATGGAAAATAGGGGTTTAGCGTATAAGGCCAGAAACATGGGTCAGCAAGGTTCGGTAGCCGATCTGCTCAGGAATGATCCCAAAAAGCCTCTCAATCGCATGCAGGATGCTGCCGTCCTGTGATATTGGCTCCTCTGGGTAGTCTTCCCAGCGAAGCCCGAGATCGAACAAAGGCTTCAGAGCTGCGGTTCTAGCCCAGAACATCGATCCCGCTGGATAATTGAAGAAGGTGTTTTCATTCGGAATAGCTAGACCCAGCTTTTCGAGAAGGGTCTTTCCTATGGTGTAGTTCTCAAACCATCCCCAGATCATCGGGTCGTCAGGATAGACAATCCCGATGCCTGAATCGGCGGCCATTCTATCCAAAATCGTATCCATCATTTGTCCGCACAGGCCAATCAGATTTCCAGAGAGGAAAGCATTCCATCGTTTCACAAAATCCGGGGGCGCATGCTTGGATCCCTTCGTATGAAAGTGCCCCACGATCTCATAATTCAGAAGCGACTCGCGGAAGCCGGTGAGGAATGGCCCCAGATCCCGGCCCCTATTCGGAAAAACAGCAATCTCACGACACTTCACTCTGTATTTCTCGAGCAGCCCTTTCACTGACACCTTCCCCTCTTTACTCGTCAGACTGATGAATAAGTCGGGCTTCTGACGTGCCGTCCCTAAGGCTCGAATTAGAACATCTGCCTGCTCGGGATAATGCAGATGAAGATGCAGGGCCGCTTGGATTGGCTCCTTATTCCCTTTGACTCGTTCGCGCCCGCTCAGCTCGCCCCGCTGGGGTCCCGCTGTCGCGGGATCTATCCAAGCCGTTCCCACGGCTATGTATTCCCTATCACAATCACTTTTAACCTTTAACCATTCTGCTCCACCCTCCCTCATCACTTCTGTTAGCCACGGGCCTTCTGGCCTCCCTGCCTTCAGGAAATCAATGGTGGGATCACCCCGTACCTCCGGGTGGTGATCACGGTAGATCCCTGGATGAAATCCTGGAAAGGGCTTTCGCAATTCAAGTCCCGCGCGCCATGCCTCCATATAGCGTCTGGCCCAGTCATGACGATTTTCCAGCCAGAGCCTACCCACATAGTCGGGATGCAGCACCTTTGCCAGCATTAGCCCATCCTCATCCAATGGAGACGAGTCACGCTTGCCTCTCCTAGAGAGCAATTCGTGGATCCTCGGAAAGCGTCTTAAAAAGCCGAATTGATCGAACTTCTTTGAATTATCATCGATGGGTTCCGAGCTAGTCACTATACAGGAGGAGTTAACGATCGCCGTTCAGCAGGTCCAGCACCTTCGGGGCAACCACTGATTCAGAGAAGTTCTCCCGGTAATACTTCAGCCCCGCTTCACGACGGCGTTGCCAGAGAGCTTCATCCTGCAGGAGATCCTGTACAGCCTTTGCAAAATCTGCGGGATCATCGGCCACTGCAATCGCATCCTCATATCCAGGCAAACCCTGGACACCGATTGAGGTTGTCACCACAGGCACTCCCATGCGGAGGGACTCTACGACCTTTCCTTTCACACCCGCCCCAATACGCAGAGGAGCCACGACAACTTTCACCTTGTTATAAAGCGAGCGCAGCTCCTCTTCGCTGACCCTCCCAGTCACGACAACCTGCTTACTTGCCCGCGCCTTGATCTCGTCGGTGGGAGCATTTCCGGCAATTGAGACATGAAGATCGGGAAGCTTCTTAGCCATGAGAGGATAGACCTCCTTCAGAAACCAGAGCACGGCATCTTGATTGGGAAGATGTGAGAACCCTCCCACAAAGAGCATTCCATCGCGCTCTCCAAAATCATTTGGAGTCACCGCTTCATTAATTTCTGTGTCTGCCCGGCATTCGATGGGCAGGATATTGATCCTTCGATGAGGATACTTTTCACGCAGTAAGTTCACCTCATCAATGGACGGGTAGAGGATCACATCGCTTTTATCCCAACACTCCTCCTCCATGTTCTTGACTGCTTCAACCGTCTCTTCGGTGAATGATCCCGGAACGAGGATGTTCTGGAGATTCATCCGCTCCACATGGAGGTCATGGCCGTAATAGACAATCGAGGCACTAGAATTTTTTTTGATAGCATTCAGAAATTGGACCGCCACGTGCGGCCTACTGAGGAAGACAACTTTAAGATCGTTACCGAACGCCTTGATCCAATCCTCAAAGCTGAAGATGTAGGGCGCCTTATGCAGAACCTTGATACCCAATGAATTCAACACTTGGACAGACTGAGGGTCATCACATCCATCATAGGACCAGAAAACGATTTGATATCCCCTCCCCGCGAAAAGCTTTAGATAACTCAGCATCTGCCGTGAACCGGCATCCTCATCTCCTCTAGCAGCCCTCTGGTCGATGAAGAGCATGAGCGGATTTACGGCATTCCCCTTAGGCAGCTCTCTCCTTCCACGAAAATGAGTGTTCAAGCAACTCAGCTTCCACAGGCATCCCTTTGTAACTCTGGCTATTTTTGCAAACACAGACAGGAGAAAATAATTACTTCGAATCCAGAAACACTGGTTCCGGAGACATACACTTTTTGAGAAGACGGCTGATCATCCGATACCTGTTCCCATGATGCCATTGCCCCCAGTGCTTGTTCAGGAATACATCCTTGAAATGCCCTAGAAAGGCAGTCGGTCGGAGCAGAATCTCCTGGAGCAACATGCCGAGCGTACATTGCCCTGACCTCCATTCCTGAATCCTCATCTGGATCAGATCTCGCTCAAGTAGATGCCCAGCGTATTGAGACCATGAGGAACGAACGCCACCTCCGGAAATCGTGACGGACTTCTCGAAAGCGGCATCCACCATCTGAAGCATCTTCTCCCGGCGCACGTAGGTATCAGCATGATCCGTGGCCTGACTGGCATGATGGCGCCATGTGGCGAGCTTTTCGGGAATATAGACACAGTTTTCCAGCAACCCTACCCGCATCCCCCACTCGAAGTCGCTGATCGCACCCCATCGGCCGTCGAATAGACCGCATCTACCAAAGACCGACTTTCTTATGAGTAACTGGGTCAGGGACGTGTAGATGGTCAGAAGCCCCGGATGCAGAAGACCATCATGAGGGGCCATGCGCTTGTTCCGTCTGGAGACCAGCTGAGGATTATACATGCCGAGGGTATACCGTTCCCACTGCTTCCCCTCTGGCAATGAAATGCCACTTCCATCAATAATTGTCAGCGCACATTGCGCGATACCGCACTCAGGATGATTCTGGAGCGTTGCAAGCAAACGCTCCAGGCACTCTGGCTCCATCGTGTCATCGGCAGTAGCAATATAGATGAATTCACCTGATGCACGACGGATGCACTCATTGATTCCGGCATAGATCCCTTGTCTGAGAACACGATGGAGGGATACCCGATGATCTGTAGCAGCTATACTTTGAATAAACTCACAGGAGCCATCATCGGAGCCGCTATCGCAGACGATCAATTCCCATTCCTGAAAGGTCTGGTTGCAAATCGAATGCCAGCGCTCCGAGAGATATTGCCTCGCATTCAGAACCGGTATGCAAATCGAAATCTGATGGGCGTCTTTTCTCACTTATCAGCAAAATCTCAGTTTCTACCAGAAATGAATGTAGGATTTGAGTTCATATCTCAGATCTTGGGAACGTTCACCGATTTTCTTGGCTGGAACTCCAGCAACGATCGAATAGGGCTCCACGCTCTTCGTGACAACAGCACCCGCCGCCACCACTGCACCTTTACCGATGCGGACACCAGGGAGAATCACCGAACGGCAACTAACCCAGGCATAGTCCTCGATAACCACCTCTGCAGATTCACAGGCGAAGTCCGGATCATTGACTTGATGCTGCATAGTCCAAACCCAGACACCAGTAGAGAAGTTCACCGAATTCCCAATGGTTAGTCCTCCGCGCCCATCCAAGATACATTGATCTCCAATGCAGCTATGATTTCCAATGGATATCCTGTGCGCATCCCTGATCTCACAACTATTATATATGACTGAATTAAGTCCCAATCTGATTCCGTAAAAAAAGCGGTAAATAAAATGGCGAATCCTCTGACTCGGAATTTTTCCCGAGAGATTGATACAATAAAAACTGAATGATTCAGTTATTTTCATTTTTGAACTAAAGATCGCTCGTATTTTTTAAGCGATAAAAGGCTACACATTTCATACCATGCATGGAAGAAACTCAAAAATACACCCCTCCACCCACCAGTCAACCCTCTTAATGCGAAGAGATTGTATGATAAATCCCTTGAAGTATGCACAAAAAGCAGGATATAACTAAATCTAATGCCTTTATTATACCTGGCCTTCCCTTCTAGTTTAATGTACCTATCATGTTTTTCAAAAAGTTGACGTATTGTGTCAATCCAGAAATGTTTTATTTTATACATTTCGGGAAGAACCATATCCCATATTTGATATCCTTGATTCGAATCAGCGTTCTGATGCACGTCATCTCCTTGAATAGATCGGTTCTTATTAAATAAGAATTGTTTTCTTAATTCTTGCTGCCCCCAGGTTGTAGTAGTGAGTTTTTCTCCAAGAAAATAGAATTGTGTAGGAATGCAAATAATTGATGAAGAATCAATTTTCGCCTTATTTTCCATAATACATTGAACAATATTTTCATTAAATATTTCATCTGGGTCGATTAAAAGCACCCATTCATTTTTAGTAAGGCCTATTAAATATTTCCTGATATAGGAGATTTCAGGCACCCATTCATGGGAAATAATATTCGCACCACTTAAGCGTGCAATTTCTAAAGATCGGTCTGTGGAACCCAAATCAACTACTATAATTTCGTCGCAGAATTTTATATTATGGAGGCATTCGCTTAGATGGCGCTCCTCATTAAAAGTAACAACGACCGCTGATATCAATACAGCAGCTTTATTTTTTTGCATCTGGGATAATAAATAAAATATGAAATTGATCAAGAAATCCTCCGTAGAATTTCCCAAGAATCTGCACCCACCACCATTTTTTGGGGTGCACTAATGTTGAATTTTCGACATCTAATAATTTTAGTCCATAAAATTTAACAAAGTTTCCCAACCCAGTCGGCGTAAAATGCCAAAAGTGCTGATTAGGCATCCATGCATACCACCGATCTTTTTCTATAGTTGGAATGATTCCTTTATAGTTGGCCTGCACTAAAAACAACATGCCTCCTGCTCCCACTTTTTTAATTTCTTGGATAATTAAACCGGGATCCTGAAGATGCTCCAGTACATGAGAAAGTATTATAACATCGTATTTTTTATCAAGATTTGTGTTTGGAAACTCTCCCGTGATTACATTAAGGCCTTTTGTTCTTGCCCTCTCGCTAGCAGTCGTGCTTGGTTCGATTCCTGTAACATTATATCCCGCTTTAAATAACTCGTTTAAAAGAAGGCCTTCCCCGCATCCTATTTCAAGTATTTTCGCATCCTTATGTATGGACCTTTTTAGATGTCGTACTTGCTGGTAAATACTTTTTTTCCATTGGCTAGGTAGATTCTCTATATCCATTATTTGACTGACTTGGGATTCAGTCGCGTCAGAATGAAAATCGTTGTTTTTATAATCGTAAATATCCGGCAGTGGGTGAGTCCATGCGTTATCACATATTTTACACATTATAATTTTTTTATCACTTGCATTTGCAATTATTTTAGAAGCAGAACTATTGCATAATGGGCAGATCTCAAGTGTTTTGTATATCATATATTGTTTTAATTATACTTTAATGCCAATCCATAGTGATTTCGATAAATGTAAAAACTTATATTCTTTCTTTTTATTAATTATATTTTTTATTACCCAAGTAGGCCCGAGTTCTACTCGATTGGCATAGTAATCATGGAATAATATATAACCCCCTTTAACTATAAACTTATCAAAATATTCAAAATCTAAGCGGCATCCTTCTATAGAATGATCTCCATCAATAAATAAAAGATTTATTTTTTTGAAATTATTTACGAAATCTTTTGAATAGCCATGTAATATTTCAATCTTATCAATCACTCCTAAATTTGCCATCCCTTCTTTAAATTGCAAAATCAATTCTTTTTCACCTTTTTCTTTTTCATATTTTTCAGCACTCTCTGTTTCGCCGGCTGCATTAAATGGATCAATTGCAAATACTTTCCCATTTTTTAAGCCTCTAGCTAAGCAAAAAGTGCTTTTTCCTTTCCATGAACCAATTTCCACAATCACCCCATTTTTTACTTTTTTAGAGAAGTAATATAATGCTGCTGCTTCTTCTGGCTGTAGAAATCCTTCGATTAGTTCATAATTCCTGATTTCAATAGGAAGTTTGGAAAACTTTCTTTCGTAGTATTGAGATTTTAGCCTAGTGATCATTAATTTAAAAATGTCTTTTTTATATTATTTGTCATTTCTTATACATTTATAGTCCATTACTACACATCCGTCTCTTGGTGTTATTTTCATTGTTTCTGTATCTGCTTTAAGGCTTGAATCATTATAATAGCTTCTTAGAACATCTCCCCCACCCGACCCCTCTCCAAATAAACAGTAGGGAGCAAGCCATTCTGGAACATTTACCAGACAAACTGTGGCTCCGTGGGGTGGTCTGGGCATCTTACTCAAGAAGTTATAGATCTTTTTATTCTCCCGTCCTACTGAAAGATAAAAACCTCGATAAGTGCGATTCATCCCATTCGTACTGATGAATGTCAGCATGAGGAATGCAACTCCTGCAATTGCCACAGGTCGCCAGTTTTCAGAACTGCTCCTCTTTCCTCCAACAACCCAGCAGAGTCCTGTGGCTGTCAGAATGCTAAGGATCATCGATGGGATGTAGAGGTAGAGTCTGGTCTGCATGTTCTGCATGGGTAGAACCGGTGCGATCAGTAGTACGAACAGAAGTGGGATTAAAATCAGGGGGCTTCTATCCCTCAGGTAGCCACTGACCGCGAGCCAGAGGAAGCCAAGACATAGAACCGCCCAGAATCCGTAGAACGGCCACGACCAAGCCCCGTTTGATGCAATGTAGTCGTCCTGGAAGGGATTGAAATAGATTGCCAGATAGCGGATCAGGTTTCTCAGGAGAATCAGCGGGTCATGGGAGAGGAAATAGGGGCTAAGCGGATCATCAAGATCGTGATTTCTCGACTTGATCCAGAGGATCCGACTCACATAGGCCACCATCAGCACCAAGAGCCCTCCCAATAGAGCGGGATTCCACGAGAAAGGACGCCCAAGTTCCTTCCTACTCCAAGTGATCTGCCAAACCGTTATGCAGGCCAGCATACAGGGAAGCAGAACTGACATCTCCTTCGATCGCAGGGCCAGACCATAGGCGAGAAGGCAGATCAAGGATTTCCAGATTCTTCCCTTCCCGTCCTGAGCCAGGAAGTAGAAATAGGAGGCGACGAGGACAAAAAATCCCGCCAGCAGGTCAAAGACCGCCGAATCCCAGTAAACAGCTCTGAGCGTCGATGTCGACCATCCAGCAAAGAGAACTGCTGAAATCCATGGTAGTACACCCATCCATTTACGGGATGGATTCCCGAGGTAGTCCCGGAGAATGAGACTCATGACGGCGTACAGGAGCAGGCTGCTAACCAGATGGATGAGCAGGAGTACGGCATGATGGGCGACCTCGTTCATCCCGAACAGGGAGAACAGACCCTTAATCAATACAGCCCCGACCGGGCGGTCGTTGTAGGGAGCATTAGGGATGACGTTGAAGAGGTCGCCGAAGGATGTGTTCAGCGTTCTCCACTGCCATATGTAGTCGTCGAACTGGAAGAAATTCGTGCGGCTCAGCCCCCATCCGCAAAAGACAATCCCGGCAAGAAGGATCAGCGCTACATGGATCCATAACTTGGAAAGATCAATAGCCTTTTTCTCACAGAGTTCCATGCGTTTTTAATTCGGCTGGATAGATTGCACGCAACGGGAAATCCGGACAACTTCAATTCCCATCAAGATCGAATCCCGAATGAGGCTCACTTTGCTGCCCGGCACATCATGCCAATCGATAGGAAACTCTATCATTCTGCTCTCTGACGCCTGAAGGAGCAGGCAGAGCTCCACATCAAATGCGAATCCAAGAGTCTGCATTCCAGGTCGAATTTTTCTGTAAGTGTCGGTTTTGAGGATTTTCAGACCGCACTGAGTATCATAGGCGGGCACATTCCCCAGCCATGAAACCAATGTTGCAAAAATGCGGCCGGAAAGATGCCGCTTCAGTGATCGGGTCACAGTTCTGCCAAGCATTTTCACGCGACTCCCAAAGATGGCATCAACTTCTTGGTGATTTTTCCTGATATGCTGCTCGGCACGCATGATCTCTGTTACGGAAACAGCTCCGTCTGCATCGGCAAAGGCCAAAAGAGAGAATTCACGGGCCTCCCCGTAGTCCCACCCCCTGCGAACTGCGCCACCCTTGCCTGTATTTTTCTCCACGAAATGTGGGGGCAAAACGATCGGGCCGCTCTCTGAGCCTGGTGATGTGTATTTGCCAATAACCTGGTTCAATCTCTCTCTCTGGCCAGAAGCCGACCCATCATCCGATACAAGAATGGAGAAGTGAGAGGGCAATACTTCCACCAGGTTCTTCAGAAATGGCTCCAACCTATCTGCATCATTATAATGTGGGATGACGAGGAGTGTTTTACTCACTGATAAAAAGAGGGAAGGCTATTAGGCGTTAACACTTTATGAAGAAAGAGATGAAAATGTTATGGTAAACTTCAGGTTCAGAGAGAAACTATAGTCTTAACCGCTTCATTCTAAACACTTTCTTGTTTCACCCCAGTGCGTGGTACTTCTCGAGTACCTCTTGGGGATCTCCTATCATCTCTAGTTTTGATTCGTGAATGAGGATGGCACGGTCGGCGAAGCGTTCCATGGCTCCTGGATCGTGGGTGACTAGGATGATAGTTTTCCCCTCTTTCTTGTACTGCTCAAAGAGAGCGAAGCATTTCTCCTGAAAGACAAAATCACCAACGGCTAACACCTCATCAAGGAGCATAATCGGAGCATCAACCTGTGTAGCAATGGCGAAGCCTAGTTTCACAGACATACCGCTGGAATAATGCTTCACCTGTAGTTCCATGAAGTTCTCAAGCTCCGCAAAGCGAACGATCTCCTCATACCGCGCGTCGATCTCGCTCTTTTTCAGTCCAAGAATCGTGGCGCTCAGGTAGACATTCTCTCGGCCGGTCAGTTCTGCATTGAATCCCACTCCTAGCTCTAGCATGGGGGCGATACGGCCATGGATGGTGAACTCACTCCCTTTATCTGGCTTATAGATGCCGGCTAAGATCTTGAGTAATGTTGATTTCCCAGAGCCATTACGCCCGATGATGCCAAAGAACTCCCCCTGCTGGATCTCAAAGCTGATGTCGTCCAAGGTCCCCTTAGCCTTCCGCTCGTTTCTCACACCGAACTTCATCAAACGCTCACGCAACGTTCCCCTGCGCTCCTCGGGCAGGCGGAAGGTCTTGGAGAGGTTTTTTACAGTGATGGCGGGAGGCATGCGGAGGAAAGTCTAAAGGATGAAGGCTAAAGGCTAAATCAACTGAGTCGAGAGGTCGAACCAAGCTCCAGGGAAGGAGCGCGGTAGACTACTACTCAGTCGTAGCCCCAACGGGGCGCCACGGCTTCCGGGAGGAAGTGGCGTCAATGTCGAGAGCTTTAAGAAAGAATATAAGGGGGAAGCCTGTTTGAGAAGATGGAAGATGGCAGTTGGGAGATAAAGAAAAGCTGATGGGGAAATCAGTAAAAAAAGTTAAATGTTCGAAGGTGGAAAGGTAGCCGAGGTTTGATGAAACTTGCCGTAATGGATGCGAAGTAATGCCCGGGCAAGCAAACCTGAATGGGGAAAAGCGAAAATAACTGAGAAGAAGATATCTCAAACTCCAAGTGCCAAGGGGTTCCAAACTTCCTTGAAGCCAAATCCCTTGAAATCTTTTTGGTTTACGGTGGCAAATCGATCCACTCCATGATGTTGGAGAGTGAAGGCCAAGCGTGCATCGATGATGTGTCTATAGCCGGCCTTGGTCTCAGTCGCGTAGTCCCAAAGCTTCTTTGAAACAGCGGGATCGTAATCGACGCACCTCCAGGATGGATTCTTCTTCAGCTCAAGACAGTAGGAAGCGGACTCTAGCGCGGTATAGGGTCTCGCAAAGACAGCCGGGTTGCGTAGAAGCATGTAGAGCTCAACCAGAACGAGCTCGCAGAGTACAAACTCCTCGTCCGTGTACTCGATGTCATCAAAGAAACTCCTGGCCGCGCTATGCTGAGCTGAATCGGGATCGGCCGCATGAACAAAGAGGTTGGTATCAGCGGAGAGCATTTATTGATGATCCAGATGGCGACTCTCTATCGCATTAGCCTCGGAACAGGCCTTTGCCGGATCCATAAGATGCCCCCCACTCCCGCGAAGCACGGGCATACTCCAACTTCCTTTCTGAGGTTCGGCTTCCGGCATTGTCTTCACGTACGCTTCCATCCCGCGTCGGATAAGCTCTGCGACAGACCAATCACGGGCACTCGCGATCCTCTTGATTTGAAGGAAGAGAGGCTCAGGAAGCTGGATTTGCGTTCTGGTCATGCCATCAATATGATGCCAACATTATTCTGTTGTCAATATTTACTCCTTTAGAGTGCAGTAGGCTGGATTTTAAGTAGGAATGTATTCCAAACATCCATCTGATTTTTCTCCAATAAGTGAGGGCTTGATGCGACGGTCAAAGGTGGCAAGCACCCCTTTGTTTCTCTTACAAAGGTTTAGTAGGTAAGCATCCGTGGAATGAGCAGATCCAATTGTTAGCCTCTTATCAGAAAGCCATTCGGACAATGAGTAATCATTGCTCCAGAAGGAGTGCTCCCTTGATGCCTTCTTGAATTCCTCAAGGCGGTCGGCCAGTTCCGCCATCGGGAGTGGAGAGTTCGGATAGGCGGGATGTGAGAGGATTCTCAATATTCCATTCTCTGTAATCGGGCATGTGGCCCATCCATGGGCTCCGTATTGAGAAAACCATGCATGGGCTGCAAAATGGTGGATGTGAGCCTCGTCGAAGAGGGCCACAAGGGTATTTACATCCAACAGAAACTTGATCTCGCGACTCATTCGTCCCTGAGTTGATTGACCATCTCCAATGTTACTGGCGCTGCATCCTGAGATCTGGTTACCACCCGAAGCCCATTGCGAACTACTTCCTTCTGCTGTCGTTGTGGGGAGTGTATTCCCTTGCGGATCAAGAGTGAAACTGCCTTCCCGAGGCTCAGACATTGATGCCGGGCGACATCTTTAGCCACCTCCAAGACATCATCTTCAATTTCAAGCGTTGTTCTCATTTTCGCATCATAACATCACAGCATCATTTCGTCAATTTCTTCTCTGTACGCAATAATAATATGACCCAGAAAGTTAAAGGGAAAATGGCGGAGTCGAGCGACGAGAGGTCGAGAGGTCGAGAGCCACTTGGGGGCAGTAAAAGGTTAAAGGTAAAAAGTGGAAAGGTATGCCGAGGTGAAGGAAAGCGGGAGGCTAAAAAACTGAGTCGAGAGACGAAGGACGAGAGTCGAGAGCTAGCAGGAGGCGGTAAAAAGTGCGAAAGTGAAAGAGGAGAGCTTGAGAGTGAATGGAGGATCGTGGGGGTGGAGGTCGGAAGGGATCTATTTCCTGAAGTACCGCACTCCGTTGACCCCCTCAAAATGAGCATCCTGCGTCCAGAGCAATGCCTCATGGCGCAGCGCCGTTGCGTAGATGATGCTGTCCGCCAAGGGAAAGGGAAGTCCAGCCGACTCCAGGGCCAAGGTGGCATCTAGTTCGATAACCCTCCCCAAACTCATCACACCAAATACTTGCGCGGCCATATCCTCACCTTTGTCTCTGAGAACTTTTTTGTAGACTTCGTAGATCGATATTACAGGAACAATGAGTCTATCAGTATCCTCAATTGCCTCGGCGAAAAGTGCAGCTCGATCTGTGCCCGCCAGATATTCCAGCCAAGCAGAGGAATCGACCACATTCACAGGCGATCTTCCTCTCTCTCAATGGTTGTATCCATACCCTTTAGGAATCCTCTCATGGACTTGGGCGAGCGCACAGGAATGAACTCCACGCGGTCGTCATGGTTGAAAACATGCAGTCGCATCCCAGGCTCCAAGCCCATCCGCTTGCGGATCTGACGGGGAATCACTACTTGAAACTTTGGAGAAACGGTTACGGTATTCATATCGATACATAAATTGTATTCCGTTTATTCATCGATGCAAGTTCCGATACCTTGAGTATTTTGTAATCTCTCATCCTAATTCCTAAAAGCGAACTCCTAAATACCTCTTCTAGTCGCTTCGCGACTAGAGATCCTCTACCATCTCGCCTTCTTTCCATTTAAAGACAGCAATTCCCAAGAAAAAGACGAGCAGGCTAACTCCAAGCACATAGCAGTATCCGAGCTTGCTCAGCCCGCCGAGTCCAATCAGGACATAGCGGGAATACTCCAGAATACCGCTCATGGGATTCAGAAATTCAAAGAAACGGTATTTCTCAGGCACATTGCTCATGGGATACATCACTGGGGTGAACCAGAACCCCAACTGGGTCACCACTTCCCACAGACTCAGGGTATCGCGCACCTTCACCACCACGATACTGAGGATAAGGCCTATCCCCATGACCAGAAGGTAGAGGGCGATAACAAGGGGGATGAACCAAAGCATCCGAAGCGACCAGTCGACCCCATCAAGGAGTGCAAAGACCAGAAAAACGATCAGGTTGAAGAAAAAACCGATAAAGGCACCGGAGACAGCTGCCATGACAAGAATGATCCGAGGAAGATAGACCTTTCTAATCATCTGATAGTTGCCGATGAAGCCATTCATTCCAGCCATGGTTCCTTGTACGAAGAAGTCCCAGATGATGATTCCAAGCAGAAGGAAGAGTTTGTAGTGAGGGGCCGACTGCTTCATCACCACCGTGAAGACGATGTAGAGAACGCCGAACATTGCAAGCGGCTTCAGAAGAGACCAGACGTAGCCCAAGATGCTGCCGTAGTAGCGCATCTTGAAGTTTGTCCAAGTCAGCGTAGTAAAGAGACGCCACTGGTAGGCTAGGTTTGAAGTCATGAAAAGTGAGACTTTAGGGATTTAGGCCTTGGGCGCTTTTGGTACTTAGAAAAAAAGGCCTCAGTTCCAAGCTGATCCTAATCGTATTTCTCACAGTCCTCAAAGGAAGCCGCGATGGCGTCCTTCTGTGATACGAGTGGTGAGATGCCGATATCAAGCGGCCATGTGATGGAGAGCGTTGGATCATCCCAACGGAGGGAGCGTTCGTCAGATGGAGAGTAGGGTGAGGAGACCTTGTAGTGGAAGTCGGCGATTTCACTCACCACTAGGAATCCATGAGCGCATCCAGGAGGAACCCAGAGACGCTCGTGAACTTCTGCCGTGAGCCTGTAGCCGTCCCAAAAGCCGAAAGTCGGCGAGCTTTGCCGGAGATCAACCAGAACATCGAAGACAGTACCAGAAGTCACCCAGACGAGCTTCCCCTGTGCTGCGGCTCCAGCTTGGTAGTGGAGGCCTCGGAGGACATGACGCGCGGAGCGGCTATGGTTGTCCTGCACAAAGTCGGCATCGATGCCAAGGTCCCGGAAGGTGTCCCTATTCCACGACTCGAGGAAGAAGCCTCGGGCGTCGCCGAAGACCTTGGGCTTGAGGAGGAAGGCGTCATGGATTTTAGTAGGGAATTTGATCATAGAGAGAAGGATGAAACCTGAAAGTTGAAACCTGAATGAGTAATGAAACCGTCGGATAAGTGGAACGGATTAGTTGCCACTCAAGGGGTTGATCACTTCCATGAAGTCGAACTTCCGGAAGTCTGAATCGGCAGTGTAAATTCTCAAAACGCCATGCTGTTTTAGAATCACAGCCAGGTGTGCATCGGGGACAAGATTTCCCTTCACCCCAACCAAGTTGGATAACTGGGCGTATTCCCCCGCGAATCCCTCCTGCTCGCCGGTCACTCGGCAACGCGGGAGAGACAAGAGGCTTTCTACATTTTCCCAAGCCTGTTGGGCACTTAGCGGGTTTCTGAAAATAGAGGGGTGGGTTGCTATTCTCTGGTAGCCCATGAGGATGCCCCAAGTCAGGCAAAGCAAATCCGGGTCATCTCCCCTGCTCTCCATGAATTGCTTCGCTTTTTGATGGTGAACCGACTCCTGATCAGAAGCATAGAGGAGGATATTCGTATCAATCGAATAGCTCATTGTTTATCCAAAATTCGATACACAGCATCCTTATCGCTAAGATCAATTAGCGCTCCCATGCGACCGGTATTCCATACAAGCCTAGCCGGTCCCGTTGTTCTGTTATTACGAAAAGCCAAGGCGTCTGCCAAGAGACGGGATGCCAATTTCCCCAGGGACACGCCCTCCTCTTGCTGGACTCTTTTCAACTCCTCTAGAATAGGAGACTCAATATCAATGGTAGTCCTCATGATGTATGATGCTAACGCATAACGCATCAGATGTCAAGTTACCTCTTCCGACGCTTGAGTACCTCGCGGAGGTAGGTGCCGTAAGTAGATTTGCCCAGAGGCTCCAGGGAGCGCTCGAAGGCCTCCTCATCAAGGAAGCCCATTTGGAGTCCAATCTCCTCCAAGCAGGCGATACGAAGCCCTTGTCTGTTCTGAATGGCCCGGACGAAGTCCGCGGCCTCGAGTAGGGACTCATGGGTGCCGGTATCAAGCCATGCCGTCCCACGGCCAAGCTTCTGAACCTGAAGGCGTCCTGCCTCGAGGTAGAGGCGATTCAGGTCGGTGATCTCGAGTTCTCCGCGTGGAGAGGGCTTCAAACCGCGCGCCATCTCCACGACGTCGGAGCTGTAGAAGTAGAGTCCGGGAACGGCGAAGTGGCTCTTGGGATGAGATGGCTTCTCCTCCAAGGAGATCGCCTGTCCCTTGGCATCAAACTCCACCACTCCATAGGCGGAGGGATCCGCCACTTCGTAACCAAAGACGGTAGCGCATTCTGTATCTCCATTTGCCTCGGCCAGCGTATCGGTGAAATCGTGCCCGTAGAAGAGATTGTCGCCCAGTACCAAGGCCGCGGGCGCTCCGGCCAAAAACTCAGCACCGATCAAGAAGGCTTGAGCAAGACCATCGGGACTGGGTTGCTCGGCATACTCGAATTGTACCCCGTAGCGGGATCCGTCCCCCAAGAGTCTGCGAAATGAAGGCAGATCATGTGGCGTAGAGATGATGAGAATCTCCCGAATCCCAGCGAGCATCAAAACCGAGATCGGGTAGTAGATCATCGGCTTGTCGTAGACAGGCATGAGCTGCTTGCTGACGCCGAGAGTGAGGGGATGGAGACGGGAGCCGGATCCGCCGGCGAGAACTATGCCTTTACGATTCATAGATTAGGATATGGGAGTTGGTAGATGGAAGTTGGGGGGAGTGAAAGGGGTGTAGCGGGATAGACTGTAGGCTGTTAGGAGGAGAAAAAGCCCAGCAACGAGGGTCGAGAGGCGAGAGCTCAAAGTAGAGAGTTAGATACTGCCGAAGACAGGTGGGATCTCACGCATCATCGAGCGAAGGCTGTGACCCTCGGCCTGCAGTTGATGATCAAGCTGCTCGTCAGGGAGGGATGACTCCAAAATCCGTTCCACTAGGGCTCGTTTGCCGCGGAATCTTTCTGCGTAGGGATGCTCAGGATTCAACCAGTGGGCCAGCAGTCGTGACCGCGCGCCAGAGTTCCAAAGCAAGCGCCCATACTCGAGTCGGGCGATGTCCTGATAGTTTGGATAATTTCCCCAAATGCTCATAGCACCTTCCTTGCCCACTCTGCGTGGGCTTTGTCCCGGGGCTCTCCCCTCTTGAGTTTAGGAATAAGGAGATCATCAACAGAAGGCACGATGACTTCCAGCAGACCATAGGTTTTCCTAAATGATCTGGATTTCCAATCAGCGGGCATCTCGGAAAGAACGGCTATCGGCATGAGGTTGACATGCCATCCGTGGCTTTTCTCAAAATCACTGCCGATCATGGCCTCGTAACCAAGTAACGCCACTTGTTCGCTTTCCGTGACCGGGTCGACATCCATGCTGTTTTCAGGAAGCGGCAACTCAAGATTGCGCTGTGCAGCATGCCACAAAAGAGCCCCAGAACCGATCAGCACCATGCTTCCTGATTCTGTGAGTTGACTCCCCCATTCCATGAGCCAGCTTTCGATCTGACTTGGATTTTTTAATTCCCGAAGAGGCATAGCGAAGTGAAAGGGGAGAAGCTATTTAGGCTGAAGACTGTTAGAGGGAGAAAAAAGTCGAGCGTCGAAGGTCGAGGGACGAGAGCTGCGAAAAGAGAGGGGGAGGATTTAAGGCCGGGGCTGAATGATGATATGGTTCATTTGCTATAGCCTAACAGCCTACAGTCTAAACCCCTATTCAGTCTGATACTGCTTGGTGACCCAGTCCTTGTAGGCACCTGTGGTGATGTTCTGCACCCACTCCTGATTGTCGAGATACCATTGCACGGTCTTGCGGATGCCGGTCTCGAAGGTCTCAGCTGGCTTCCAACCTAGATCCCAGTTGATCTTGGTCGCATCGATCGCATAGCGCCGATCGTGCCCCGGGCGATCCGTGACATAGGTGATCTGCTCCGCATAGCTCTTGCCATCGGCACAAGGTGACAGCTCGTCGAGGATCGCGCAGAGCGTGTGCACCACGTCGAGGTTCGGCTTCTCATTCCAGCCGCCGACATTATAGGTCTCCCCCACCCTGCCAGACTCAAGGACACGACGGATGGCCGAGGCGTGATCCTTCACGTAGAGCCAGTCGCGGACCTGCTGTCCATCTCCGTAAATCGGGAGGGGTTTGCCGGCAAGAGCGTTGTGAATGACGAGAGGGATCAGCTTCTCAGGGAAGTGGTAGGGGCCGTAGTTGTTCGAGCAATTCGTTGTCAGGACCGGCAGGCCGTAGGTGTGATGATAGGCGCGGACAAGGTGGTCCGAGGCAGCCTTACTGGCCGAGTAGGGACTATTCGGCTCGTACTGCTTCGTCTCAGTGAATGCGGGATCAGTCGGTGATAGCGATCCATAGACCTCATCAGTGGAGACATGGAGAAATCGGAAGGCTTTTTTATCCGTGTCGCTGAGGCTGTTCCAGTAGGCACGGGTTGCCTCCAGAAGCTGAAAGGTGCCGACAATGTTCGTCTCGATGAACTCGGCAGGCCCATGAATCGAGCGGTCGACATGCGACTCGGCGGCGAAGTTCACGATCGCTCTTGGCTTATGATCAGCGAGAAGTCTGGCGGCCAACTCGGCATCTCCGATGTCACCACGGACAAATGTGTGTCTGGGATTCCCCTCCAATGAAGCAAGGTTCTGGAGATTCCCGGCATAGGTCAGCTTATCGAGATTGATGATGGAGTCTTGTTCACGGGACATCCAGTCGAGCACGAAATTGGAGCCGATGAAGCCGGCACCGCCGGTAACGAGGATTGAGGGCATAGTAAGTCGAGAGACGAGAGTCGAAGGTCGAAGGCTTTTAGATTACTTGGTTCAAAATAACTCCATTAACGATAGGATTGCTCGGCCATGCTGCCGCCCTTCGCCGTGGGTAAACCCATAGGTATGGACAGTAAACATGATTGGGAGTCGTGACTTGAAAAGCGGGAGGCCGAACAGGGCGGTACAAGATGACATTCCATCATGAATTTTGCCAGATGACCACTACGGAGACGGAGGGAATCCGGAAGCTTGATCTCACGCAAAAAAGCGAAACTACAACAAGAATTCACAGGGATGAAGTAGATGAAAGGGATGCCGCCATAGGATAGTTGACCCCTCATCCCTTTAACTTACGCCTTCAGCCTTTAGACTTACGCCTTTCCTGACACCCACCACTCACGCCATTTGGAGGGAGCCCATTTTGAGGGAAGGTAAAGAAGGGCCGCGAGTGCCACGATCCAGCTGAGAGTGCCAAGAGCGAGGCAGAGGGAGTACCAAGCGGGAGCCTTGAACTTGAAGGTCACTTCATGGGAGCCAGCCGCCACAAAGGTGCCAAGCAACGCGGCCTCGGCCCGGGTCGTCTGCGCAGACTTCCCATCGATCGTCACGGTCCAGTCAGGATGATACGCCTCGGAGACCACGAGCCATCCCGAGGCGGTCGGGGGAAGCTGATAGGTCATCCGCTGGTAGTCATCCATGCGGTTGCCAACAAGAGGGACTCGACCGAATGGCTGTCCCGCCTTACCCTGGTATTGCGCCTGCAATTCGATCTGGTTGGCGCCTTTGGCCATTCCGGCGAAGCCTGGGATCGAGGGATTAGGAGCAGCCATCTCCACCGTAGCGATATTCTGATTCAGGAGTTGTAGAGCGGCCGGCGCCATCGCGTAGCTGTCAGGAGGCAGCGAGACAAAATCATGGGCCAGGAAAGCGGGGTAAAGAGTTCCGGGATTTGCCAGCACCGCGAAGTAGCGGTTCTCAAAAACCACTGGATAAACGGATCGAAAGAAATCCTGCATCTGCTTAGGCGAGAAGGGATCCTCCTTATCGAGCAGGATATAGGCGACACCAACCACATTCATGAAGCTCCTTAACGAATCGCCCGATGCGTTACCGGCCGCTTCCAAATGACGGACCCACTTTAGCTGGAAGTGGCGTAGCAGTGATTCACTGTCGATAGCACGTCCTGCCTTCTCGGGAAGAGTGAGGTAGAAATATCGCCCACTGAGAGGATGAACACGTCCCTGGAGAGGTGCCGTCTTGAGGAAAGCAGCAGCCTGATCATACTCCGTGAAGAGCTGGCGATCCATTCCGCGAGTCCAGTAGGCCGAGTGAATCGGATAGAGTTCAACCAACAGGACCACTCCCACAGCTATCGCGAGTGGCTTGCGCCATGCTGACCTCACGACCTCAGTGAAAAGCATCCAGAAGGCCATCCCCACCGCGGCGGCGAGACAGCAGAATCCACCCACGCTCCAGAATGACTCGGGGGCCCGGATGTCGTTAAAAAGAGGTAAGAACTCCGCAATCTTGAAGACCGGCACCACTAGTACGATCACCGTAACGAGAGCGGATACCAACTTATAATTGGGAAGTAACTGCGATGCGGTTTTGTAGATCAGCCAGCCAATCCAGATGACTGAGAGCCATAGAATCGGGATCGATGTATCCGGCAGTCCTTGGGAGGTCTTAAGGACATTGATGTGCCCGAGCAGAATCCCATCGGGACCGGAAGCGAACCAGATCGAGAGAAGCCAGCACCCGCTCAGAGTCAGGAACCAGCGTCCAAGCTTCGATGCCCGCCACTCGGCAAGATTGGAGAGTGAAAGCGCCAGCGAGAGGGCCAGAAGCGGGATCAGACCAATCTGGAACATCTGGGCATCCCCCATCAGTTCCGGATTACCCTTGGTCAGGAATCCCCAAATGTCGATCCAGAGTAGAGGCGTCTTGAAGGCGTAGTGATGCTTCCAGCCATCAACAGGATCAAAGAGAAATCCCGCCGCGAATCCGAACTCTCTGGATCCAGGCAGAAGGAAGATCACCGCCGTGCCAATCGCAACAAGTATGGCAAACCCATAACCGATCAATGCGCGGCGGAGATGAAGGCGGTTCTGACGAAGGACCTCTGCAGTCCAGATAAGCAGCATCGGCGACATCACAACGGCGATCTTTGTGTAGCTTAATGCAAGGGCTGCAGCAGCGAGTCCAAGTCCCACGATCTCACGTGGAGAGCCTTCCTCTGCAACTGCAACGATCCCTCGCAGGATCAGGGGAGTGAAGACAAAGCAGAGTCCTACAGTCCAGTGTTCGTAGTTGCCTATCGCCACATGGATCGAGGGAAGAAGGATGTACACCAGCGCAATCCATGAGGACATCGAACGCCCGAATCCGAGCCGCTTGGTCAGGGCCCACATGGAGAGGGCGCTCAGCGGAATAAAACTCAAAATCAATAGCTTGAGGGTGATGAAGGAACCCAATAAACCGCCAAAGAGTAACATCGCCGATTTTGCAAGGAAGGTCGCCAACGCCGCCACATCATAGGCTACGGAGCTATGCCCAAGCATGTAATTAGGAGTCCATCCCGCCACTGGGCCCTTCAGCATATCCCAGAGCTTTCCAGTATCCCCGAAAAGTTCCTCTCGGGAAGGGGCCTGAAGCAACCACCCAACCGCAATAATTAGAATAAAGACTAGCCCGCCCCAGAAAGGCCACCGAAGGCTTGTTTCAGAGGGGGAGAGGGATGTGTTTTTCGATGACATAATCAGGATCGTAAGAGGGTTTCAGATAAACTATAAAGGTCATGAAGAAAAAACCTCCCTCCAACTTTGTGGTCTCCATGCCCTTCATGGTAAAATTTTTTGATTTAGAAGTTGATTCGCTCCTTTTCAACAACCAACGGTCTCTTAAGAACCTGTGTGTGGATCGCCCCGATATACTCGCCCAGGATGCCAATGAAGAAGAGCTGGACTGAAGCGAAGAAGAAGAGGCCTATCACCAGCGGCGCCGTACCGACAGGCAGGCTGTACCAAAAGATCAGCTTGTAGATCAGGTAAACCAAGGCAACGAGAAGACTGAAGATTGCCATTACAAAGCCCAACATGGCGGCCAACCTCAGCGGCACCTTGGAGTGATTGGTAATGCCGAGCATCGCCAGATCATAAAGGGTGAAGAAGTTGTTTTTCGTGATTCCGCGCTTACGGGCCGGTTGATGATACGAAATCTCGGCGATCGGGAGGCCGATCTCGGAAATCTGACCCCTGAAGTAGGGGTAGGGATCAGCCACCTTGCGGCAGTAATCCAGGATCACACGATCATAGAGACCAAAGCCGGTGAAATTCTTCACGGTCTTGAACTCAGCGAGGCCCTCCACCAGCAGGTAATAGAGTCGCCGAACTGCGAAGAAGAGGGTCGATTCGTCGCTTGATTCTTTGATCGCAACCACGGCCTTAGCACCCTCCTCCCACTTCTTGATCATCTCAGGAATCAACTCCGGCGGTTCCTGCAAATCGGAGGCTAGATAGATCGCTGCATCTCCCGAAGCCTGCATCAGACCATGATAGGGTGAGCGGATATGCCCGAAGTTTCTGGCATTCAGGATCAACTTCAGCCGGGGATTGCCAGCCGCCAGTTTCCTCAGAATCTCCTGAGTTCCATCTGTGGAGGCATTGTCGATGATGATCTGCTCGTACTCGAAGCCCGGCAAGGACTCCATCACCTTGGCCACCCGAGCCACGAGTTCCTCGACATTTCCAGCTTCGTTGAAGCAACCGGAAACAATGCTGATCTTCTTCACGATGGGGGATGGCAGCCTGGAATCTCTTAGATACCACGCTCATAAATGAGAGCTTTGAGCTCTTCATCATAAGCGTACGGGGTATCAACTCCGTCGATAAGCAGGGGATGATCCTTGGGAATATCAGCCAGAAGCGTCTGCCCCCTCATGATCTCACGGCAGGAGAGTTGCCCTTTCTGAAGCGGAACAGCCAGGTAGACATCCTCATCGGAAATCGATTCCCCTTTCTTCAGGTCGCGCTTGGCATAGACGCCGCGCACAAGAGCGTCGAGGTACTTGACCTCCTCGGCGGGGCAGCGACGCTTCGCGACACCGGGGGTGCCGCACATCCGCTTCACTTTGCGGAAGGTCTTGAACCACGTGTCGATCTGATGGGGTATCGAGCAGTAGGGAGATACGGAGATGCCTCCATCCTCGATGTCAATGTGACGCTCAAAGGTACGGGCCCCCTTCGCATAAGCAATCGTGAGGCTAGCCTCCCAGTCCTCATACTCATGGGTTGAGAGACCGATCGTGTTCTGCGGATAGCGGTTGCGGAGATAATCGATCTGGTTGAGCTCCAGATCGGCCTGCTGGGTCGGGTAGAGGGAGACGCAGTGGTTCAGTCCGAGAGGAATCTTGCGATTGTCAAAGAAGGTTACCAAATCATCCAGATCCTTAAGCGATGATCCTCCAGAAGAAGCAAGCACCGGCTTCTTGGTCTTAGCAATGCGCTCGATCAGGAACCAGTCATTGACATCCGAACTGGCCAGTTTGATGACCGGCAGGTCAAGTTCCTCACACAGATCGACCGAGGCCTCGTCGAATGGCGTGGCACTTGGTATACATCCAGACTGACGAATGGCATCGACCAGAGTGGCGAGATCCTCCTTGGAAAGACGCGTGTCGAGCGTCTTCTTGATGTAGCGGATGTCGGTACGATCCTTGAAGTCCTTGTGGATGAAGTTGTGAACATCACGGAACTGCAACTTGATCGTCGCACGGACATTGTTGAATCGGACAATCTTGGAGAAGGCGTCGATGATCTTCAGACCACGCTCCAAACTTCCCCAATGGTTATTAGCCATCTCGAGGACGAAGAGTTCGTCAAAAAAGTCGCGGTTGATCATTTGTAAAATTGGTTCAGTCAATTACCTTGGCCAGATCGGTGGAGCTTTTCAACCGCAACCACTCTTTCCCTGTGACAATTTCGTCAAACTGTCCATAACCATACCCGGCTTCCATAAATGCGAATCCGACTGCCCGTGCCGCCTTCAGATCATCTGGACTATCCCCTACAAGCAAAGTCTCGGAAGCTATTAGCGAGTGTTTCTTGGCGAGGAGAAGCGCCCCCTCAGACTTGCTGGAAAGAGGCGGTTGAATCGAATCGGGGGATAGGATTTCCCTAAAATGAAATTCCAACCCCAGATGTGCGAGAATCCTTCTGGTCGGAGCTTTGGGCTTATTGGTCAGCACGAAGAGCGCAATCCCCAAGGCTTGGAATTGATGCAGGGCCTCCGGAATTCCAGGATAGGCGACTGAAAAGAGAAAGCCCCGGTTATTGTAATCTGATCGGAACTCGTACAATACCTTTTTTCTTATCTCCTCATCGTGCTGAGGCCACATTCTCGAGAGCATTTCTGGCAATGGGGGGCCGATATGCGTCTTGAGCTCAGTCAGATCCAGGGAGGGATTCACTTGTACGACAGCATGTCCTAATGACTCAAGAATTCCGGGAAACGAATCGATCAATGTCCCATCGAGATCAAAGATAATATTCCTGAAGACTCTTCTAGTCATCTCTTGCTCGCGTAAAGAACAGTGTCAAACCCATTGAATCGATGAGCCCGTAAAGAGAGTCGATAAGCGGGGAAAAGCTTCCTTATCAGTTGGGGAATTTCCCAAAGATGGGTAGGCGTATGGTAAACGCAAACGGCTAGATCTGGCATTCCTTGCTGGATTGTTCGTCGGGCGCCATTCAGAGCTTCAATCTCTGCGCCTTCGATATCCAACTTTATCAGGGTGGGTTTGAAATTCGGCAGCACATCGTCAAGAGCCATCACCTGCACATGGAGATCACCACTCTCGGTCAACTGACTCCCTGCTCCCTGTCCGCTTTGGAACCGTAGCATTCCGGTCTCTCCGCCGATGCCACAGGGATAGAGCAATGTCTCGATGCCCTCTGCTGTGTAGCGGGTTGACGCATCGACCAGCTTCCGGAAATTGATCATGTCAGGCTCAAACGCGGCCACAGCTTCTATCCGGACCCCCTGATCGAGAAAAAAATCAACTGTGTCGCCGATGAAGGCCCCCCCGTCAACGAGTCGCATCGGTTGACGAGGAGGAGGAAGATCCGCAGGAGCATACTGCGTCTCGAT
This sequence comes from Verrucomicrobiota bacterium, assembly GCA_021413925.1. Lineage (NCBI taxonomy): Bacteria > Pseudomonadati > Verrucomicrobiota > Verrucomicrobiota bacterium. The sequence continues at coordinate 66,249 of JAIOPL010000003.1, read as the reverse complement.
CAAAGGAGAGGCCAGCAGGCTCTGGTCAAAGGTCAGGCGGAAAGCCAGATGATCGTGATAGACCTGCCGGCTTACGGGATCCCCAAAAAGCTCGAGTCCTTTCAGGATTTCCTCCTTCCGTTCATTCAAACCAAGACGGGGTGCCAGCCAGAACTCCGGCGCCATTCCGAGGCGCTCGTGGATTTCAAAGTAGGAGATGATCGAGGCGAATCCGATCTCCTTCAGAAGGGAAATGATCGGTGTCGGATCAGCCGCATAATTAAAGACTCCAAGAATAGCCGGAATTCCTTTCGCAGCCAAGGCACAGGCCTCTTCCGAGACCGGCAAATGACAGGGTATCCCATCGACCGTTCTTAAGGATTCAGCCCTGGCATCCAGGAAGGCAAGGACTCGTATTCCTTGGGCGATTGTTGTTTTGGCAAGTTTCCTGCCGCAGTTGCCAGCTCCATAAATGACGATCTCCGGAAGGTCCCGCTCAGGAAGCGGGTGGGAAGCTGTCTCCAGCAGGGCGCTTAGACTTTTACGCAAGATATCCATTAACAATCCTTTAGGGGCTCAACTAGCATATTGGAGAGAAACTCTTCGCGCTCTAGAAAGGGCGCCATATCCTCCAAGGGAGCAGTGACCATGCGTCCATCAGGTAGGCGCTTGGAACTGGTCTTAGGCTCGAAGCCCTGATCCAGATCGAGCGGCACCACCACAACTTGAGGCCCATCCGCGTTCAGGACCCGCGAGATGTCTGCGGCAGGATTCTCCGTGTCGAGAAGATGGGAGGGAAGACCATAGGCTTCCGCAAGTTTCACGAAATCAGGAAAACCGAGACCGCTCTCCGGACCCTCCCCCACAAGGCGACCAAAGAAATTGCGCTGGGTGGATCGAATCGAGAGATAGCCACCATTTTCCAGCACGAAGACTTTCACGGGCAACTTCAACGAGGCAAGGGTGGCAAACTCCTGCACGTTCATCTGCAGACTCCCATCTCCCGCAAGGCAGATCACTGTCCTGCCAGGATCAGCAACGGAAGCGCCGATGGCGGCAGGAAGATCATAGCCCATCGAGGCGGAACCGGAGTTGCTGAACAGGCGCTGCCCTTTTTTCAGAACGCCCGCCTGAAAGGGGGTGATGCAGGCGGTGGCATTCCCGCAGGCAAAGACCGCATCATCGTGAGCCTCAGAGAAAAGAAGCTCAATGAAATGATACTGGTTGATACGCCCGAGGGGAGCAGTGCGATGCTTTTGAAGCACGATAGGATTCCTCTCCACGCGCTCACGACACCAGGAGAGCCAATCTTCGCGTTGCACCAGCTCAGTGGGCTGACCTTGCCCGGACTCGCGAAGCAGAATCTCCAGAAAGTCGCGCACATCGGCCTCAATCGGAAGATCGGCTTGGAATGTCGGCTTGGAGAGTTCAGCCGGGTCGATGTCGACCTGAGCAGTGCGGGCCGTACGGGCAAAGCTCGACCAGTTGTAACTGATCTGCCGGATACAGAGACGGCTGCCGAGAATCAGGACGAAGTCGGCATTCTGAACGGTAAAATTTCCCGCGCGGGTTCCAATGGTCCCCTGCCTGCCGGCATAAAGTGGATGATCAGAGGCGATCAGATCATGGGTCCAGGCCGTGGCGATCGGAACCCGCAGGGTTTCAGCTACCCGGAGAAGCAGTTCCTCAGCCCCCGCAAGTCTCACCCCTGTGCCGGCCAGGAGGATCGGTCTTTCCGCGGAACTGAGCAAGGCGAGCACCTCCTTGGCTTTGGCTTCCAGGTCGGCTCGATCCACTTTTTTGTCATCCTCTGCAGGATTGTAAGGGCGCATTGTATCGGGATCGACTTGTGCGGCCTGGACATCCACCGGGATGTCGATCCAGCAGGGCCCCGGTCTGCCGTTGGAAGCAAGATGGATGGCCCTCTCCAGATGGTACCGAATCGTCTCGGGTTCCGTGATCGTGACCGCGTATTTGGTGATTCCCCGGACCATCCCGATGATGTCCGCCTCCTGGTCGCCGAGTTGCCTGATCCGGCCGATCAACCCATGGGTCTGCATCATGGTCTCCCGCTTTACCTGTCCGGAGATCACAAGCATCGGAATCGAGTCGGTCCAGGCTCCGAAGACACCGTTCAGCGCGTTGATCCCCCCGGGGCCGGTCGTGACGTTAACAATGCCGGGTTTGCCGCTGATCCTTGCGTAGCCTTCCGCCGCGATCGCACAGGCCTGCTCATGATGGCAGCAAATGCGGTGAATCCGATTTTCGATGGCAACGGCATCGTTGAGGTGCATCGCTCCCCCACCAGTGACAAGAAAGACATGGTCGAGCCCTCTGTCGGCGAGAGTTTGGAAGATATAATCGGAAAGACGGATCTGGCTCATTCTAATCCTTTGAGCAAGGTGGCGACAGGGTTCGTAAGATTCAAAGTGCGGATAGTCTCCAGAATGGAATCCGCATTAATGAGCGAACAGACAAGAATAGGCATTTGCGGCGCATGGATTTCCGAACCTGCAATGACTTTGATGCCATGCAACAACTTGCCCTGATTGATAGGGTTTCCATCCACGAAAGCCGCTATGTTGGCATCACGCAGACAAGTATCGGAAAGTAGCTTCAGGGTCAGTTGACCAGTTCCCCAAACAATGATTTTGGGATATTCATTGATCAACTTCCGGATATTTGCATCGATACGGGCCATCAGTAAATGGGAGGCCGCGACATAATCCTCCAAGGATCCTTCAAGTGATTCATCCTTAACGACAGGCGAGCGTTCCTCCGACTTCCGTGCGAACCAAAATAGCGCGGGGTAGGGCATATCCTTCGAGGAGTAGATGATCTTGGTTCCGCTAAGTTCAGGCAAGAAGCGGTTACGACGACAGAGATTGGCCAGACTCGTCTCCGAGAAGTGATTGATGTGTTCAGTATTGAAATCCTGAAACGGGGCCACGAGAAACTCCTTGTAGCGAGAAGCATCTGGCACCTCGATGTAAACCCATCCTCCAGGATTCAGCAGTCGATGCACCAATTCCATGGCCGCCGAGAGGTCCCTAACATGCTCCACGACATGACTAAGGATGATGCCGTCAAAGGTTCCCGCTTCCTCTGGAATAGATGCCAACGTGCCAACCCAAGCATCTCCCTTTGCGAGATTAAGCGTGGCCTCCACGCAAGCCGGCGAAGGATCGATGCCGAAGACATTCAGGAACCCCTTGGACTGCAGGGCGGTAAGGAGCCCTCCGTTTGCGCATCCGATATCTACAATACGGGCGGTGCGCTTGTCGCAGAAACCGGCCACTTGATCCGCCAAGCCGTCTAGACGCTCCTTATCCCAGGGAAGGACGCCGGCACCCGTCGAGGTAGCATTGTCTGCATACTTCGACATGGCGGAGTAGTAAGCGTCATATCCAGCCTGGTCGACCGCGGTATCGGAAAAGACAAAACCGCAGGCATTACAGACAACATAATCGCAAACCGAAGGAAGGAGATGCCCCTCGCTTAATTGAAAGTTCTGGGTATGGATCACCCTGCCGACACGGCAGTCGCAGATCGGACAGTGACGAAGGAGAGCTTTTTCCTGCATGGGTTTTGGATCAGCGTTGGGAAGTATGCCATGAGGCAGTGCGCAGAAGCGACTCTCTCAAGGGGATCTTCATATTCAAATCCATTTCGGACAATGCACGCTTCACGGATGGAACGTAGCGAGATGCTGGAGAGTTGAAGTTAGAAATTGAATCAGAAGGTAGAACAGAACCACCAAGAGTGGAGGCAACTGTTTCAGCGAGATGAGCGATCGTGATCTCCTGATCGGAGCCGATATTGTAGGGACGACATGCCGCTCCCTTGAAGAGAATGGTCCAAAGCCAGATAGCAAGATCAGCTGCATAGAGATAGGAACGATAAGGGGTGCCATTCTTAACCTTGATCTGATCGCCCTTCATGGCGTCCCGGATGAAATTCCCAATGGCGAAGTGTGCATCAAGCGGAAGATGGGGGCCGACAAAGGCAAAGCAGCGGGCGATCGTGGTATCCAAGCCATGCTCCTGATGAACGATGGCGCAAAGGAGTTCACCAACACGCTTTCCCTCTCCATAAGCAGAGTTCTGATCCATTGGGTCGGGAGCTCCCTGATAAGTTTCCGAAAGATGGGTCACTTCGGGAGGCTGCTTTCCATAAACTGCGCCTGAACTGACAAAGAGAAAGCGCTTAGCTCCGGACGCTACCGCGAAATCCAGGGTGCGACGGGTTCCCTTAATAATGGTGTCCAGCATCTCGAGCGGAGCAACGGGACTGCTGGATGTCGTGCCGGCATGGATAACATGTGAGAAGGCTCCCTCGGGAAACTCGAAATCCCTGACATCTCCCTTGATCAAACTGATAGAGGGATGATCAACCAGATGCTGAGCCTTGGCCTCAAATGCCTTGGGATCACGACTCAGTCCTACCAACTCGGAGCCAAGGCTCAGGCTCTCGTTTGCATATGCAAAACTCTCCAACAGCCAGATACCGAAGAACCCTGTGGCTCCGGTCACAAAAATCCTAGCACCGCGAAATTGTTCCCAAAGAGGGCGTGTATGCGCGAGTACATGCTCCAGATCTTCCTCGGGAAGTGGGGGGAATGGCATCGGATCAGTTGATATTTACCATGAAGTTCATGAAGGGAATGCCAATAGCGATTCTTATCTCTTCTACATGTTCTTTATGCTCTCCATGGTGAACTTTTCACCGATCCCGGACAAAGGCTCTAATTGTGTCGATTTCGTAATCCATCATCTCCTTAGTCAGGCCAGGGAAAGTCCCGAGGAAGAGGGCTTGGTTCATGATGGCGTCAGCACCAGTCATCTCACCCACAACACGGAAGGAATCAGGACGATCCTTGCGGAGTTGCACAAAGACGGGTTGGCGAAGGAGGTTTCCCCCGAAGAACATCCGGTTGCCAATTTTCTTGGAATCAAGATGTCGCACCAGATCGGTGTGCTTAAAGGCAGCGGAAGGCTTCACACGGAGCATGAAGCCGAACCAGGAGCAATGAGTCGTGCTTCCAGAAGAATCCCAGCAGAATGACGAGAGTCGAGGGTCGAGAGTCGAGGGCTTATTCCATGCGGTCGCATGAGAAGGGAGGCTAAATTCAAAGACATCTTCCAGATCGGCAAGGCCTGTCCTGAGATACTCCCAATTTCTGGTTCGTGCATCAATGAAAGCCGGTAGCTTCTTAAGTTGCTGTCGGCCAATTGCTGCCTGTGGATCAAGTGGCTTCAGGTTATAGCCGAGGTGGCTGTAGGTGTACTTGTGATCGTAGCCCGGAGGAAGTTCCCCGAGATTCCAGCCAAATCGCTTTCCGCAGGTATCGTCCTTGCCGGAAGGACACCAGCAGTCGCGCCCCCAGTCACGGAAACTCTCGGCATAGGTCTTAAGCGGTGGGCGGGAGATGATATTCACGGCTCCACCTTCTCCCATGGTCAGGTGATGCGGAGGATAGAATGACTGTGTAGAGATATCGCCGAAAGTCCCGGTGTAGGCCACAAGCTGGCCATCGATGATGGCTGGCAGCTTGTGGGGAGTTGTTGGTTTCTGGTTGTTGGCTTCATCCAGCGAAGAACTATCAATCATCAACGAGCAACTATTCTGTTCTGCCAGCTTGATGAGATGATCAAGGCCCAAGGCCTTGGCTCTGGCTATGGGCATCGAGTAGGTACAACCGAGGGCATCGCAATTATCCTCGACCAGCCAGAGATCGTGATTTCGGCAAAACTCAAGAACAGATGCGACATCGAAAGGGTTTCCGAGAGCATGGGCGATCATGACGGCCTTCGTCTTTCCGGGAGAAAAGGCCGCCTCCAGTTGCTCCACCCGGATATTTCCTGTCGTGGGATCGTTGTCGATAAAAACAGGTATGGCACCCAACTGGATGATCGGGGAAACCGTCGTGGGAAATCCCGCGGCAACTGTGATCACCTCGTCACCGGGTGTGATCCGTTTATGATCCGGAAGCTTGTGAGTGGTAAGGGTGGCAAGGGCAACCAGGTTGGCCGAGGAACCGGAGTTAACGAGTAGCGAATATTTCACTCCGAGAAATGAGGCTAACTCTTTCTCAAAAGCCTCACCTTCAGGCCCAAGGGTTAGCCAGAAATCAAGCGTACTTCCAACGGCTGCCTCGACCTCGTCCTCAGTAAAGACGCGTCCCGCGTACGGCACAGTAGTTTCTCCGGGAACAAAGGCGGGGCGACCAGCATCGCCTCCCGGGCGCTGTGCTGAATGGGCACGGGAGGAATATTCCCGCGTCAGGCGCAGAATCTCGGCTTTCAGTTCAGGAAGGGATTTGTTCATAGGTGAAAAGAGTTTTTTACCATGGAGGGCATAAAGAACATAAAGCGAGAAATGATATACTCTTCATGATCTTCATGGTGGAGCACATTAATTCAGGAAGCTTTTGATGCCATCCTTGAGAGCGCGTACATTGAAGTTGATCAAAAGCCCCTGCTTCAGACCTGAAAGTTTCAAGTAGCTGATGATCTGCGCCTGATGAATGGGTTGGAGAGATTCCACGCTTTTTAACTCCAGAAGAATCGTTTGATCCACCACCATATCCATCCGGTAAGCACAGTCTATACGCTCACCTTTATAAACTATCTCCAAAGCTGCCTGACTCACAAAGGGGATGCCTAGAATGGTTAGCTCATGACAAAGGCATGCTTCATAAGCCGACTCCAGCAAGCCAGGGCCAAGTTGCCTGTGCACATCAATGGCAGCACCAATCACTTTAGTAGCTAACTCACTCTTTGCAGTCTTTATCATCTCCATGCTCTTCATGGTAAATTCTCCTGATATTCAGCGATCTGTGATTGGGTGATTTCCAAAGCTGAAACGGTTCCGATATGAACCCGTGCATACCAGGCAACTGTCTTTGAAATCGTCTCCTCAAAGCCCCATTTAGGCCTCCACCCTAATAGTTGGTCTGCTTTTTCAATGGAAAGATTCAAGAGGGTGGCTTCATGTAGGGCGGTAGGATCACTGGCATCAGTCCACTCACCCTTCCGGTGTTTGAGAATTTCCACAACGAGATCGGAAACTGTTCGGTTAGAATCCGGCCCGGGCCCAAAGTTGAATGCAGTTGCAAGCGCTTTGTCATGGACAAGGCCGGACACAAGCGACAGGTATCCGCCAAGGGGTTCTAGGACATGCTGCCAAGGACGAACTGCTCTGGGGTTACGGACGGAGATGCTTTCTTTGTTGTCCAAGGCCCTCATGGCATCAGGAACAATTCTGTCTTCCGCCCAATCACCACCGCCGATAACATTGCCTGCCCGGGCGCTGGCAATGCGAATCGTGCCATTCTGAAAATAGGATTTCCGGTAAGCCGCTGTAGCGATTTCGGCCATAGCTTTGCTCGAACTGTAGGGGTCGTGACCGCCGAGTGAATCACTCTCTTCGTAGTCCCTACCGGACTCATGGTTCTCGTAGCACTTGTCCGTGGTGACAATGACTGCGGAACAATTCGTTGTGAGTCCACGAAGTGCCTCGAGCACATGAATCGTACCCATGACATTAGTCTCATAGGTCTCGATGGGGATTGCATAGGAGCGCCTCACAAGTGGTTGCGCCGCCATATGAATCACGAAATCAGGCCGGAAAGAGTGGATGGATTTGCCAACAGTCTCCCCATTCCGAATATCGGCCACTTCATGCTCTAGTCTACCGACCAATTCAAGCTGATCGAAGAGTGCCGGTTTTGTGTCGGGAGTCAGGGCATATCCACGGACAATGGCCCCGAGATCAAGAAGCCACTCAGAGAGCCAAGATCCCTTGAATCCGGTGTGACCGGAAAGCCAAACCCGCTTTCCTTCGAATGACTGCTTTAAGTTTACCACGTTATGTTTACCACGTTTTCCAGGAGGCTTTATGGTTTTTCCAAAACTCCTCGAGAAGCTGTTTGTCACGAAGTGTGTCCATGGGCTGCCAGAAGCCGCGGTGCTGATGGGCGTAAAGTTGTCCTTCAGCGGCAAGTCTCTTGAGGGGCTCCTGCTCCCAGGTCGTGGAGTCATCCTTGATGTATTCCAGCACGGAGGGCTCCAAGACAAAGAATCCTCCATTAATCCACCCTCCATCACCCTCCGGCTTCTCGATGAATCCCTTAACAGAGTTGCCCTTCACGTGGAGTGCTCCAAAGCGGCCCGGCGGTTGTACGGCTGTGACCGTTGCCTTTTTGCCCGAGGCCTTATGAGCCGAGATGGATGCCGGAATGTCCACATCCCCCACTCCGTCACCGTAAGTCATGCAGAAGGTCTCATTACCAACGTAGTTGGCGACTCTCTTCAAACGACCCCCGGTCATGGTATTGTCACCTGTATCGACGATGGTGACACGCCATGGTTCGGCGTGTTTTTCGTGCACCTCCATGGAGTTCTTCTCCATATCGAAAGTCACATCGGACATATGAAGGAAGTAATTCGCGAAGTACTCCTTGATGACATATCCCTTATATCCGGCGCAGATGATGAAATCGCGTATGCCGTAGAATGAGTATATCTTCATCACATGCCAGAGAACAGGCTTCCCACCGATCTCGACCATGGGCTTGGGACGGGAGGCTGTTTCCTCACTGATGCGGGTTCCCAGACCCCCCGCCAGAATGACGCATTTCATCTAGAATCTCCTACACGCCCGCTTCAAGGAAGGGAAGGTTGGATTGATATCAGCTGCATGTGCTCACACTCGCTCCGTTCAGCGAACCTCTCGCTCAATCAGACATCTCAATCACTTGATATTTAAAAGATGTTAACTTTTAGTTATTTTATTTTTCGTGCAACACGTTGAAGCGTTGTTGGTTGAATCGGTTTTGTGCTTGATAAGCAGATCTTATAATCTATTTTCCTGTTTATGCCTAAACGCCGCGACGGGATCATGACAGTCCGTATTCCCACGGACGAAAAAGACCTTCTTCAAGCCATCGCAGACCATGCCGATGTCACGCTGAGTGATGTTGTCGTGCGTGCTGTGCGTGACTTTATCGAAGCCAACCAGGGTTCCTTGAAGAAGGGTGCACCCAAGCCCAAGGTTCGTCCTCTAGGGTTCTAAAGCTTCCGAAACTTCACTTTAAGAAAGCCGCGTGCGAACCACGCGGTTTTTTTGTGCACTCCTTATCGCGCAAAGGCGCGAACGAAACAGTTATCAGGCCTTAAAAAAGCAACGAAGGTTGATTCTAGCGGATGCCATATGCATCGCCTGAACATAATAGTTGCTGGATAGTGCTTTTAGCTATTCCCCTGAAATTTGCTCTGCGCCCCTGCGGGAGAATGTTTTTCCTTATTCCGCAATTTCGACAGCAACCTTGCGACCATCCTTCTCGGCGGAGGCCCTGAGAAGTTCCCGGATTGCTTGGATCGTACTTCCTCCTTTGCCAATCAGACGACCCACGTCGGTCTGACGCATGGAGAGAAGATAGGTGATCTTGTCACCCTCCTGACGCTGGCTGATGAGCACCTCGTCGGGATATTCGACGAGCTGCTGCACTACGTAGCGCAGAAACTCGTCCATAACCGTATCAATTAGGCTGCCGGAGCCTCGGAAGCCGCAGCGGAAGCCTTGCGAGCCTTCGTGATAAAGCTCTGAACTGTCTGGGAGGCACGGGCCCCGACGCTGAGCCAATACTCGGCGCGATCCAGATTGATCTTGTAGTTGTCACCGGCCTGCTTCGGGTCGTAGTGACCGATGAGCTCGATGAACTTGCCGTCACGAGGGCAGCGCTGGTCGGCTACCGTGATACGGTAGAAGGGATGGTTGCGGGCGCCTTCGCGTCGGAGTCTGATTGCTACTGCCATGGGATTCGGTTCGGTAAGGGTTGGTTTGGAGAGAGGCCGGACATTCCGCCGGAAGCGAAACGGGACATCATTTTTTTCATTTTTCCAGTGTTCTTGGCCAGTTTTTTCATCTGACCAAACCTCAGGAGAAGGTTGTTTACCTCGGTGACGGAATTTCCACTGCCGCGAGCGATTCGTTGGCGACGTCGCGCATTGAGGATATCAGGGCGCTTTCGTTCGCCGGGCGTCATGGATAGAATGATCGCCTCGACCCGCTGCAGTTCTTTTCCATTCACTGCGAGACTAGGGAGATTAGCCGCGCCAGGGATCATGCCAAGCAGATTTTCAAGGGGGCCCATCCGCCGGATCATTCGGAGCTGGCTGAGGAAGTCCTCCAGGTCGAAGGAGGCGTTCTTCATTTTGGCCTCCAGTCGGGACATTTCCTCCACCTCGACGACTTCCGCAGCCTTCTCAACCAGACTCACGATATCCCCCATCCCCAGGATCCGACTGGCCAACCGGTCCGGATAGAAGGGCTCAAACTGCTCCACTTTCTCACCGACTCCAGCGAACTTGATCGGCTGTCCGGTGACCGACCTCAGGGAAAGAGCCGCGCCGCCCCGGGCATCGCCGTCGAGCTTGGTCAGGATCAGCCCCGTCAGACCGAGGGCCGCATGGAACTTCTCCGCGACGCTCACGGCCTGCTGGCCGGTGGCAGCATCACAGACCAGCAGGATCTCCTGGGGACGGAGCAGCTCCTTAAGCCGGACCAACTCCTCTACCAACGAATCGTCAATTTCGCGACGTCCGGCGGTGTCGTAGATCTCGACATTGCCGCCTTGGCTCTCGCACCAGCTCTGGGCACGACGGGCTACTGCAAGGACATCCTTCTCGGAAGGGTCGGGACGGAAAACAGGAACATCGATCTGATCGCCGAGCGTGGCAAGTTGGTCAATGGCGGCAGGACGGACCAGATCGAGGGCGATCAGGAGCGGGGAGCGGGCGGTCTCCCCCTTCATCGTGCTGAAGAGACCGGGATTCTTGAGCAGACGAGCCAGCTTTGCCGAGGATGTGGTCTTTCCGGCGCCATTCAGACCGACGATTAGGATTCGGGTCGGCTTGCCAAAATTGATCGGCGAAGCATCTCCGCCCAGCAACTCAGTCAGCTCGTCCTGGAAGATTTTGACGATCTGCTGACCGGGGGTGACGCTCTTGAGGACCTCCTCGCCCATGGCACGCTCCTTGACCTTGGCAATGAACTCCTTCGCCACCGCGAAATGAACGTCGGCATCGAGCAATGCCATTCGTACCTCGCGCAGGGCATCGGAGATGTTCGTCTCGGAGAGGCGTCCATGACCACGGAGACTCTTGAAGGTCTGCTGGAGTTTGTCTGAGAGGCTGGAAAACATGAGCGCTAGTGAAAAGTAAAAGGTGGGAAAGTGAAAAAAGTTGAGAGAGACGAAGGTCGAGGGTCTAGAGCTGATGAAACTAACCCAAGATTCCTGAACTTTCCAACTCCGACAGCGTAATTGGAGCTGAACAGGTGGAGTTCTCGCAGCGGTAGAGAGCGGCCTTACCCTCGATAGGCCCCATGTTGGCGATGGAAGGAATCCTTTCAGCTAGCCATGCCTGCCCTTCTCCTCCATCTGCTCCCCCTACCAGTAGGATGACTTGCTCGGGATGAAATCCCCTCCTCGCCCACGCAATGAGAGCCTCCGTGTCAGATGCTCCCGGTTTTCCCGCAATGACTACCTGTCGCCCAGAGGACCGGCTGTATTGGAGCGCCACCAAGAGCTGAGGCACCGCAGCGGGCATTCCCTCCAGCGTGCGGCTGGAGAATGCAAAAATGCGCATAGCTTTCTCCGCAGTTACGGCCTCGGGATCACCGAGCATACGTGAGAATCGGAGGAGATTGAGCCCAGCCACCGAATTCGCCGAGGGTTCGGCTCCGTCATAGTCCTCCTTCATTCGGACAAGTAGATGGGGATCCCCCTCGGCACTGCTGAAGTAACCTCCCCCCGCTTCGTCCCAGAAAAGACGATTCATGATGGCTTGCAGGTCCACAGCCCACTGAAGCCATCCTATCTCAAAGGTCGCCTCGTAGAGATCCAGCAATCCCTGGATCAGAAAGGCGTAATCCTCGGCAAAGCCGGTCTCAGGCACCTTCCTACCGCGCCAACTGCGACGAAGTTCCCCGGTGAGGGGATCAGTCAGATGTGCTTTGATGAACTCCGCCGCCTTCACGGCAGCCTCGAGATACTTCACCTCAGCCAAAGCCGCGCCAGCACGGGCAAATGCGGAGATCATCAGTCCGTTCCAAGCGCAGAGGATCTTGTCATCCAGATGAGGTCGGGGTCGTCGGGAGCGTACTTCAAGAAGGATTTTCTGGGATCGGGTAAGCGACTCCCCTTCATCCTCAGAAATCACACCCTGCTGTTCCATGATCATCAGCACATTCTTTCCTGTTAACTCTCCGTGAGGATCGCTTGAGGGATTCACGTTCCCCTCTGGCCTCACGCCGTAATGCTCACAGAAAAGAGCAGCCTCTTCGGATGGGAGTGCCGCCTCGATCTCCTCCTTGGTCCAGACAAAGAAGGCTCCTTCGGCATCCTCTGTGGAGCCTTGCTTAATAAGACTGTCGGCATCTTCAGCCGAGTAGAAGCCACCCTCCGGAGATGTCATCTCCCTCTGCACATAGCTAAGGATATCGCGAACGACTTCGGCATGTCGCTTTTCCCCGGTCATTTGCCAGGCTTCCAGATAGGCGATGGCCAGCTGGGCCTGATCATAGAGCATTTTCTCGAAATGAGGCACGTGCCACTCCCTGTCGACCGAGTAGCGGTGAAAGCCTCCTCCGAGATGGTCATGGATTCCACCCGCAGCCATTCGGTCCAGCGTCCCGAGAACACTGCGTAGCAATTCCTGATTGGAAGTCGAAGATTCAGAACGGGCTTGCCTTAGCAGAAAATAGAGCACCGAGGGGCGCGGAAACTTAGGAGCCGAACCGAAGCCTCCCCATTCCTCATCGTAGGTCCGCAGAAAATACTCTGCGGCCCTTGCTAGAGGTGCCTCGAGATTAGCCGCTGTCGCTGCATCGAACTGAGCGCTGGCTTGAAGGGCCTCCAGCGAACGGGTCGCCTCTTGTTCGATCTTCTCCCTGCTTTGCTCCCAGAGTTGAGAGAGTTGCATGAGTACGGAGGGAAATCCGGCCCTACCATGCCTATTCTCCGGCGGGAAGTAGGTGCCGCCGAAGAAGGGCTTCAGTTCGGGCGTGAGCCAGACACTCATCGGCCATCCGCCACTGCCGGTCAGCCCCTGCACATAGGCCATATAGAGACGGTCGACATCGGGACGCTCCTCGCGGTCGAGTTTCACGTTGATGAAGTGATCGTTCATCAGGGCGGCGATCTCGGGATTCTCGAACGACTCGTGAGCCATCACATGGCACCAGTGGCAGGTGGAGTAGCCGATCGAGAGAAAGATCGGCTTCTGCTCCTCTCGGGCACGAGCAAACGCCTCCTCTCCCCATGGGTACCACTCCACAGGATTCTCCGCATGCTGCAGAAGGTAGGGGGAGGTGCACGTGGAGAGGTGATTCATAGAAGCAGGACTGTTAGGCTTTTGGCAGATTGGACTATTGGCTCAAAGAATTCTGTGTGCCACACCCAACAGTCTAAAAGTCTAATAGCCCAATAGTCTCTCCTGGCGCCTACGGCAGTAGGTCCGGTTGAGACTCGGGGGCCTTATTCCTCGGCGCGGGAAGGCCGAGCTTTGCATAGGCCTTGGGCATCGCCACACGTCCCTGCGGGGTGCGAGAGAGATAGCCCTGCATGATCAGATAGGGCTCGTGGACATCCTCGAGAGTTCCCGACTCTTCTCCGACAGCAACCGCTAGGGAGTTGAGCCCTACGGGACCACCGCCGAATTTATGGATCAATGCCTCGATGATCCGTAGATCCATCTCGTCGAAGCCCTCAGCATCGATGTCGAGCATCTCGAGCGCCTTGGAGGCGGAATCCTTGTTCACCACTCCTCCGGTGCGGACTTGGGCGAAATCCCTTACCCATCGGAGAAGATTATTAGCGATGCGGGGCGTGCCGCGGGAGCGTCGGGCCACCTCGAGAGCTCCCTCCTCGTCGATCGTCATCCCAAGTAGCCCACCCGTGCGCAGGACGATCTTTCTAAGTTCCTCGGCCTCGTAGTAATCGAGGCGGCAGTTCATTCCGAATCGGGAACGGAGCGGCGAACTGATCATGCCAGCGCGCGTGGTGGCCCCGATCAGCGTAAAGCGGGCCAGATTGAGTCTCACACTCCGGGCATTCGGTCCCTGGTCGATCATGATATCGACTCGGAAGTCTTCCATCGCGGGGTAGAGATACTCCTCGATGGCAGGTTGGAGGCGATGGATTTCGTCAATGAAGAGGACACCTCCACGCGGCATCGTCGTGAGCAGACCGGCCAGATCGCCAGCCTTCTCGATCGTCGGACCACTTGTGGTGCGAACCTCGGCCTCCATGGCATTACCCAGGATGTAGGCTAGCGTCGTTTTACCGAGACCGGGAGGGCCGCTCAGCAGGATGTGCTGGAGCGGTTCGTCCCGCTGACGGGCCGCCTCGACCATCAGCAACAGACGCTCGATCGTCTTCGTCTGCCCACAGAATTCCTCGAACATCGGGGGTCGCAGCGACACATCGAACGGCGTGTCCGGGGTCTCGGGATCGATTGAAAAATCTTCGGAGTTCATAAAATAATCAGGAAGAAAGAGATTCCTCAAAGGCGGCGAGGGCGAAGCGAATTCCGGCCGGATCGCGTAGGATCGAGGTTCCCACGAGAGCCGCCTGAAATCTCTCACTCACCGTGGCAATATTCCCGGCATCGAGACCGCTCTCAGCGACCCGAATCGTGTTCTCCGGCAAGCGATCCACCAGTTCAAAGGTGTCGAGTCGGATACTAAAGTCCTTCTCCGAGGATTCTCCCTTAGCAACGAATCCTCCGGATTCCACAGGTGCCTTGAACCGACGGCTGTTGATTCCTACAATCCGCGCACTCTTGGGCAGCGCGTCCACCTCCTCCTCATCGTGCACCTCGAAGAGAGCCTCCATACCGAGCTCCAAGGCCAGTTGATGAAACCCCTTGAGCCTTGGCGCATCAAGCACACTGGCCATGAGCAGGATCGCATCGGCGCCGAAAGCACGGGCCTCACGGATCTGGTATTCGCTGACCATGAAATCTTTTCGAAGGACAGGCTTGGAGACCCTAGCTCGAATCTCCTGCAGTCGTTCCATGTTGCCGCCGAAGTAACGACTGTTTGTCAGTACGGAAAGGGCTCTCACCACCGAGCTCTCTTCATAGGCATCGGGTGCCTCGGCGACATTCTCCAGCCTCATGGCTCCCACACTGGGAGAGCAGGCCTTGATTTCCGCGATCAGTCCGAAGTTTTGTACTAACGCATCCGGAAGAGAGCGTACCGGTGGCGCATCGGCGATCATTGCACGCAGGTCAGCCTCGGAGCGCAAGCGCTTCGCATCGGAGATCTCTTCCTGCACATCTGCAAGAATCCGGTCGAGAATCGTGGGGGTGGAGTGCGCGGACATGAAGAAGAATGAGGCGAACCTATTTTCTAGCCACTTACCCAATCTTACTCAAAGACTCTCTTATAAAACCGTTAAGTTTAGTAGTGATACCAATCACAGGAAGAAATGGCACTATAGCGGCGAAGGAGTTTTGGTGGGTGGCACGGAGGAAGAGTGATGGCTACCTTCAGGTAACCAGAGCGATGACGACACTGCTACACGCCAAAAGAACCAGCCGTAGAGCGTCATTTCTGATGGTGATTGGTATTAGGTCAAAAAAGCTCTTTTCGGAAACCCATCCCTCCCGGAACATCCCCTGATGACTGATCTAAGCAGCCATGCGAAGCAAGGCACCCACGATACACTCTCCCCGTCATGGGAAGTAGCACTCCTGGTGATCGCTGCGCTCTGTTACTACGCCTTTTACTGGAGATGCGGCCTGATGCTAAGCGGAGAGGAAGGTGTAGCAGCTGTCGTAGCCCAGCGCCTGAATGCCGGGGAGCGCCCGATCGTGGACACATTTCTGGGATACAATGTCGGGTGGTTTTATCCCATCGCTTGGCTCTTCAAGTTGGCCGGGCCGAACTATCTTGTTCTGAGGACTTACTTTTTCCTTCTTGGCACCCTCTCCGGCCTGAGCGCTTACTTCACCATCCGATTAGTTACGCGGAAGGGTCTGATCGCCGTGGGAACAGGACTCCTCGTGTTCCTTATGCCTGGAGTCATCGGCAGGAATTACATGGG
The DNA here is from genome assembly GCA_021413925.1 of Verrucomicrobiota bacterium. Lineage (NCBI taxonomy): Bacteria > Pseudomonadati > Verrucomicrobiota > Verrucomicrobiota bacterium. The sequence goes on along the minus strand of JAIOPL010000003.1, from coordinate 50,156 downwards.
ACTGCTCGGCATTCTGGGAATGCTCACCATTCTCGGGGTCTTTCTCATCCCTTCATACAAGAGGCTGGTCCGACCGCTCCAACTGCTCTGGATGATCGCGGCCGGAGTTTCCATCTCACTCGCGTGGCTTATCAGAATTGATCTCGGGTTCTTTCAAAGCATCCTCTTTCTGCTCACGGCGCTTCTCTATCTTCTCAAACCGGAGCCTGGGTTTTTGCGCCGACTGGGTAGTGCGGCGATTGCCATCCTCATTCTTATCGGATCTTTTTTGGCCATCCAGGGACCGGTTTACCGGGATGCCATCCAACGCGGATTCGGTCCGCAATTTGCGCAACAGTATTGGGTCTGGCCATCAATGATCAGAAACGGCGCCTGTCAACTCGCGCGTCAGCTCTCAAAACCCCGGAATGTGCCAACCATCACGCCGGCGCATTCCGCGATTAGTAACGAATCCCCATCCGCTCAAACTTCCCCTTCCCCTACTCCCGTCTCCCATGAGGAGAACGATTCCTCCTCTTCCGGATCCTACAACGATGTCAGCCTGAAACGTCCTCCCCTGAGCGACATCCTCCACGCGCCTAAATTCAAAGACCGGGTCTTCGCCCTCTTGATTTACCTGCCGGTCCCTGTAGCGCTTCTCTTCATCGGTTGGGGACTTTTCTCCATCCTCAGTTCCTGGATTTCACGCAGTCTTGGATGTTGGCAAAGCGGAGGCATTCTCCTTGTCTCCACGGGCAGTGCCCTTGTGCTCTTCCCCCAGTACTTCTTCTGGCGACCCGACATGGTGCACTTGGCGGAGTTCATGGTCCCCTTCATGGTAACGCTGGTTATCGGACTCTGGCTTGCGACCTCAGCTTGGCGGAACTCCACGTCAGGAAAACGCCTCCTGCTTGTTCTGATCATGCTTCCTGCAGCCCTTGATCTCGGACTCTATGCCATCAAAGGCTGGCAGACAGACAGCGCAGGAAGCATCGCCGCATCTCGGAAGAGGCATCTTGAATTTACGGCCCTGAACGGCGTCCATGTGAAACTGAATCCGCAGGAACTCACCCGCGATACGCTGCTGCGCGATACAATCCTCAGCCATTCCAAGCCGGGTGACTATGTCGTCTGCTACCCTTATTTCCCGATGGTCAACTTCATGACCGACCGACCCTCCTATGAGTACAACCTGTATGCAGACAATGCCCTTCCTTCGCGGCAGTTCTTTGATCAGGCCAAACTCAACATCGAGCGTTTCCACCCGACTGTGATCGTCATTGGCACAGGAAAAGTGAATGATACCGAGTCCTCGCGCTTTCAAAACTGGGCCTCCGAAACCTATGCCTACATCAAGGAGCATTGCACCTTGGTTGCCTCGGACGAGGAGGTGGAAATTTATACCCTCAATCAAAGATCACTTCTGCCTCTTAAAAAACCGCCGGTTCCTTAACGCACCGCACTGATCAGTAACTGCTGATACTGATCGAGGGAGTGCTTGATATCAAACTGGGCAGCCATCGACAGAGAGGCAGTACGTGCCTTCATCAAGGCGGCCGAGTTGAGAAGAAGAGGTTGCAACGCAGCGGCAAATCCTTCCGCTCCTTGCGCCAGCTCGAAAAGCCGTGCATTCGCATGCTCTTCGGTCTCATGAGCCACATCCGCAAGGCCTCCAATCCGGCTACCGACAATAGCCAGCCCGTGAGCCAAGGCCTCAACAGCCACCATAGGCAAACCCTCAGAGAGGGATGGAATTAGCAGAATATCAGCGTTCCCCATGGCCGCGCTGACCTCCTCGGCCGAAGCCCATCCCCGGAAATCAATCCTCTCCAAGATTCCTAGGCGAACAGCCTCAGCCTTCACCTCGGCAAGCAGAGGGCCATCCCCGATCATCGTGCAGAGCCAGGAAAGATCCTTGAGAAGTCCCAAGGCCTGAACCGTCAGGAGTGGATTCTTTTGAACGCTCATCCTGCCGGCCATGAGGAGCCGTGTGGGTTCATGGACCTCCAAAGTAGGTGGAGCTGACATCTCCATCCCATTGAGAATGATCTGCGGTAAGCGTCCGTAGGCCTTCTCAGCAAGTCCTGCTACAAAGCTGCTGACTGCTGTGGTAGCTGCCGCGTCTTTCCAGATCGGGACGGTGAAAGGCTTAATCCAGCGAAAGAGTCTACCTGTCTGCTCGGGCACACCTCCCGGCACATCCCCCAGATGAGCCGTCAGAACATAGGGAACACCCGTCAACTTGCTGGCTACCCACGCAACGGCCCCTGTTGGAACGGCGAAGTGGGCATGAATCACATCCGGCTTCCATCGACGCACTTCGGCTATGGCGGCGGGAATTGCCAATGCCACCCAAGCTGCCATCTCCGGCACACTGCATGTATCCTCACGCTTGCGAAAGGCTCTGAGCCTACGGATCTCCATTCCCTGCTCAACAGACTCAGGGGGAAGATGAGGCATCCCTGCGGTCAGCACTCTGACTTGATGCCCGCGAGCGACCAATCCCGCACCGACTTTTGCCGCGAGCCTGCCGCCTCCACCCCCGATGGGAGGATGCTCGTAGTTGAGGATCAGGATTCTCATCGGGCAGCAACGGCTTTCCTCCACTCCCCAAGAACATGCTGGCACCAGAGAAAGAGCCTCTCATCGCCGCGACCCGCCCGGTGGGAACGCAAAGCCCTCTCCACAAAATTTCCGGCTATCCCTCCGGGAATTTCCGGCACAAGCCCCCCCTCGCGGAACCACTGCCCGAGGGGCGTGCCGAATCCTTTCTTTTTCCGGTAGAGAATCGAGGCTGGAAGAACAGGCTCCAGAGCCTTCTTGAGGATCCACTTGGTCGTCCCGCCGCGCAGCTTTACCGTGTGAGGGAGCTTGCGGGCGAAATCGACAACCTCGAGATCCAGAAACGGAGAACGGGCCTCGAGCCCGTGGAGCATGCTGGCTCGGTCCACCTTGGCCAGAATGTCATCCTGCAAATAGAGGCGGGTGAAGAATTGAGAGGCCCTGTCCACCGGATCGGCATGCTCACCTGCCGATTCCCATGCCGCGATTGCCTCACTGAAGAGCTCCTCGGGTGGCGTGTGGTCTCCGAAGTACTCGTCGATTTGCCTCGGCTCCAGGGGGCCCATCCAGACCGGCAGGCGAAGCCTCTCGTCATAGGAGAGCCCGCGGAGCATCCGCTTGATCTTGAAATCGAGGCTGATATTGGCATGCGAGACCGGCAGGCGCGCAGCCAGCATACGGATCGCCGGATGGAGGGCCCGAGGAACCAAACTCGAGTAGAGGTCAGCGGCATGGAGGGCCTTGAAGGGATCATAGCCGGCAAAGAGCTCGTCGCCTCCATCTCCACCGAGAGCCACGGTGACATGCCTTCTAGTGAATCCGCAGAGGAGCCAAGTAGGCAACAGGGACCCGTCCCCCATCGGCTCATCCAGTCGTGCCAGCAGACCTGGGATCAGCTCCCTAGCGCGTGCGAGATCGAGAATCTCGGATTCATGGACAGACCCGATGAAGGCAGCAGCCTCGCGGGCGTAGGGGAGCTCGTCGAAGCTGGGATCAGTGAACCCAACACTAAATGTCCGTAGGCGCCCCGCCGGCAGATGCCTGGCCGCTAGAGCCGCGATCGCTGAGGAATCAATCCCTCCGCTCAGAAAAACCCCGAGCGGGACATCGGCCATCAGGCGCCGCTTGACGGCCCCATTTAATTTCTCAAGCAACTCTTCGGCCCAAATACCACACTGGGCATTTGTAGGTTCAGAAGCAGAGGGCTCCAACCGGAACTCCCACCACTTGCGCGAAACCCATTGGCCGCTCACAAGATCGAGCGTGCCGCACCAGCCTCCCGGGAGCTTGCCAATCCCCTCGATCACCGAGTGGGGTGCCGGGATATATCCGTAGGCGAAGTATTTTTTTAGGGCGATGGCTGACTCGTTTCTCGGTGAAGACGGATGACGCATTAGTGCCGTCAACTCCGAGGCAAAGGCAAAGACGCCATCTTTTTGAAACCAGTAGAGCGGTTTTTTCCCTAAGCGATCGCGGGCTATGAAAAGTTTGTTGTGAACTTTGTCGAAAATGGCAAAGGCAAACATGCCGTTCAGGCGCTCCAACATCCCCTCACCCCACTCACGGTAACCCTCGAGCAGGACCTCCGTGTCGGAATGATCGCTCTGGAACAAATATCCCTTGGACTGAAGCTGAGCCCTCAGCTCACGGTGATTGTAGATCTCACCGTTGAAAACGATCACCAAATCACCACCTGATGTCGCCATCGGCTGCGCTCCTCCGGAGAGATCGACAATGGCAAGACGGCGGTGTCCGAGATGCATTCCTCGTTCCTCATCAATAAAATACCCTTCAGCATCAGGTCCACGATGGGCCAGCGCCCGGGTCATTCGTTCCAGAACCTCTCTGTCACCCGTGCCACGGGAGGCGACGAATCCCGCGATCCCGCACATCAGCTTTGCGGAAAATTCCTGGTCTGCTTTACCAGGTAGATCGACTTATTCTGACTTTCGTGGAAGGTGCGGGTGATCATCTCGGCCAGCAGGCCCAGCAAGACACAGAGAATTCCCGTCATGAAGGAGAATACTGTCATCATCGGAAGAGGAGTCGCCGTGAAGTAATATCCCTTGTACCGCATCCAGAGCGTCAGAACCCCGAACACAGCCGAGGCCACAAAGAAAATACATCCCCAGAGACCGAAGAGGTACATCGGCTTCATCATGTACTTGTCCAGGAACTTAACCGTGACCAGATCCAGGATGACCTTCAGGACGCGCTCGAGCCCGTATTTCGAGCTGCCGGTGGTGCGGGCGAAATGATTGACCGGGATCTCGGTGATGCGGGCTCCATGCCACTTCGCGTAGATCGGCAGGAAGCGGTGCATCTCACCATAGAGCCTGACATCCTTGACTACCTCCGCCCGGTAGGCCTTGAGCGAGCATCCGAAGTCATGGAGCTTCACCCCGGAGAGCGCGGAGATGAGCTTGTTGGCCAGCATGCTAGGCAGATTGCGTTGAATGGCGCTATCCTGGCGGTCACGCCTCCATCCGGAGCAGACATCATAGCCCTCCTCCAGCTTGGCCAGCATCTTGGGGATATCCTCAGGATCGTTCTGGTAATCCCCGTCCATCGGGATGATCACGTCCCCCGAGGCATGGTCGAACCCGGCCATCATCGCGGCCGTCTGGCCGAAATTACGCCTGAAGTGAACCACCTTGGCTTCCGGATTTTTTGCGGCCAGGCCGTCCAGCATCACTCCACTGCCATCCGTGCTGCCGTCATTCACAAAGATCACCTCGTAGCGGCGTCCGAGACGGTCCATCACCTCCTTGATCTTTGCAAAAAGAGCCTCGATGGCCCCGTGTTCATTGTAGATCGGAATGGTGATGGAAATCATGTCGTACGGTGAAACATTTAGAAAACCGCAACCCTTTTGCGAGGTCAAGGTTGGCGGACCCTCCGGGGATAGGAAATAGGGAATAGGCAATAGGGTCGAAGATCCCCGGCCCCATCACCCATTTCCCATAACCGATACCCATTTCGGCTTTTCTCGTGCTAATACCAATCACAGGAAGAAAGGGCACTATAGCGGCGAAGGAGTTTTGGTGGGTGGCGCGGAGGAAGAGTGATGGCTACCTTCTGGTAACCAGAGCGATGACGACACTGCTACACGCCAAAAAAACCAGCCGTAGAGTGTCATTTCTGATGGTGATTGGTATAAGCTTTCTCTTGTGTCAGGAACAGTCGACCATCTCCCTGCCTCTAACCCTCTCTCACGGGCCAGCGCACTGCACCGCAAGCTCCGTGAGGTGCCTCACAAGCCCGGCGTTTATGTGATCCGCGACCGGTTCGCCAAGATCATCTACGTCGGGAAGGCCCGTGATCTGCGCCGCCGTCTCTCTAACTATTTCACCCCATCCAGCCGGAACCGGGTGGATCTGAAGACTCGGGCCCTGATTGACAGCACGGCCGACTATGAATGGCATCTCGTCAAGAGCGATGCCGAGGCGGTGCTCTTCGAGGGAAAGCTAATCAAGGAATGGCGCCCGAAGTACAACATCAGCTTCCGGGATGACAAGCGCTTCATCATGGTTAGAGTGCAGGTGGCGGATGCGATTCCTCGCTTTGAATTGGTGCGCTTCCGAAAAGAAGATGGTGCCCGCTACTTCGGCCCCTTTGCCAATGCCGGCGCCCTCCGCACCTCACTGCAAGCCATCAAGAAGCAGTTTGGCCTCCGCTCCTGCCGTCCGCTGGAGCCCACCGAGAGGGATTTCAAGCATTGCCTCGACCATGTCATCAAGAACTGCTCGGCACCCTGCATCGCGCGTATCTCGCGCGAGGAGTACAAGATTCGCGTTGAGAAGGCCTGCGAGGTGCTTGAGGGAAAATCGAGGGAGATGACCGCCTCGCTGGAAGAGGAAATGGAAAAGGCCGCCGAGAAGCTTGATTTCGAGAAGGCAGCCTCGCTTCGCAACCTCCTGAAGGATCTCCGCGAAACCAGCAAGCCGATGCGGCGCTTCACCCGCAAATCACTCCCTAACAGCATTAACCCCCGAGAAGATGTCACCGAGCTCAGCGACGCGCTCGGACTGGCTCGTCCCCCGCGTACCATGGAGTGCTTCGATATTTCGAATATCTCCGACAATCACATCGTTGCCTCGATGGTCCGCTTCCGCGACGGCGTGCCGGAGCGTGAAAGCTACCGCCGCTACCGCATCACGTCCACCAAGGGTCAGAATGATTTTGCCAGCATGGCGGAGGTGATCCGACGTCGTTACAAGCGCCTCCTCCAAGAAGCGCTCAAGACGGCACCGGAACTGGCTGATTCTCAGGAAATCCCTACCGAAGCACTCGATAGGTTGGGCAGATCTGGCAATGAAGGGAGTCGCCTCCCAGATCTTATCATCGTCGATGGCGGCAAGGGCCAGCTCGGCATGGCCTGCCGGGAGCTTCAGACTCTGGGACTCCACGACCAGCCGGTGATCGGCCTAGCCAAGGAATTCGAAGAGATCTACCGGCCCGGTGAATCAGCCCCTCTCCGCCTCGACAAAGACTCGGGTGCACTGAAACTCCTACAGCGGATCCGAGACGAGGCCCATCGCGTCGCCAACGGCTACAATGAGCTCCTCCTGCGGCGGCGCATCTCCGAGAGTGCCCTTGATGATGTCCCCGGTGTCAGCGAGGCAAAGAAAAAGGCGCTTCTCAACCGCTTCGGCAGCATCTCTCGGATTAAGAAGACAACACCCGATGCCTTGGCTGAGATTTCAGGTGTCAGCAAAGAGCTGGCTGAGAGAATCCTTTCCGCTCTGAATCAGAAATCCGCGAAGAGAGTTTGAGAGACGTTTACTCCTCCAAGTGACGGTTACGCATGGCGTCGTACCGGCGTGCTTTGCTCGGTTGGTTCTGGCGCTCCCTTCGTTCGAGAGTCATCTGGCGTTTCTGTCGGCTGAGCCTGAGTTTTTCGATTTCCTCCTCCAGCTTGAGAAATCCCTCGAGCCGCGAGAGTTCCATCTTCCCCTCTGCCATCGCCGCACGGATCGCGCAGCCCGCGTGGGGACCGTGCCGGCAGTTGTCGAATCGGCATTTTCCGGCCAGCTCCACGATGTCCGCAAACTGCTCGCGGAGCGTCGCCTCATCTGTCCACATGTGGACCTCCTTGATGCCGGGGTTATCGATGATGATCCCGCCGCCCCGCAGCACCATGAGTTCGCGGGCCGTGGTGGTGTGCCGTCCTTTTCCGGTGCTTTCGTTGACCTCGTCGGTAAACTGGTAGTCACCACCAAGCAGGTAATTGATCACTGAGGATTTTCCCGTCCCGCTGGATCCGATAAACGTGATGGAAACGCCCGGCTTCAGATAAGCCTTCAGCGCCTTGAGGCTGCTCTTTTTCTTTAAGCTAGTGACATGCACTTCCGCCTCCGGATTCTGGGTGCGGATGGCTTCCGCGGCCGCCAGATTCTCCTCTTCAGAGAAAAGGTCGGCCTTGTTGACCAGCACCACCGCTTTGGCCCGACTGCGGCCAATGATCGCGAAGTACCGTTCCATCCTTCGGAGATTGAAGTCGGGTCCCGCATCGGTAACCACGACGACGATCTGGATGTTGGAGGCGATCACCTGTTCCTCCATGCGCTTCCCAGATGCTTTCCGGGAGAAGCAGGTTTGCCGGGAAAGCCTTGCCCGGATGATATGTTCGTTGTTCTCGTCCCCGACCTCGAGCGCCACCCAGTCGCCGACGGCGGGCAGCTCCGCATCCGAGGCGGCATCATGGTAGACCTTACCGCCCATCACCACTTCCAGCTCACGGCCATCTCCCATAAGGGCGCCGTAGGTGATCTTATTGTCGCGGATCAGACGGGCCGGTTCCCAGCCCTTTCCATCAAATGCGGAGAACTCTTCCGCGAAGGCCTCGTTCCAGCCCAGATCCTCGAGCGTCATGCAGAGGTTTCTGATTTTTCTGCGAGTGCGTCACCGATCAGATTGAGGATTTCCTTACGACCCTGCTGATCCTTCGAAGAACTCAGCACATAGGTCGGCTCCTCCTCGGTGATCTCGCGCATGCTGACCAGGAAAGTCTCGATGTTTTTCTGGACTGCCCCTTTGGAGAGTGTGTCTGTCTTGGTAAAGGCCAGGATCAGAGGCAGGCCACATCCGACCATCCAGTTCAGAAATTCCAGATCCATAGCCTGGGGGCTGAGCCGGGAATCGATCAGCACGAAGGTTCCACGGAGGTTGGGGCGGTGTTGCAGATAGTCCGAGACGAAGGCGCTGAATTTACCCCGCTCCTTCTTGCCGACCTTCGCGTAGCCGTAGCCTGGCAGATCGACCAGGTTCCAGGTGTTGTTGATCGTGAAGAAGTTGATCAGCTGTGTTTTGCCCGGGACCTGCGAGACCTTAGCCAGCCCCTGCGAGCGGGTCAGCATATTGATGAGCGACGATTTTCCGACATTCGAGCGGCCGATCAGCGCGAATTCCGGCAGGGCTGATTCCGGGCATGATGCTAGATCGGGAGAACTCGCCTTGAAAGCCGCGGTGAGGATCTTCACGGTTCCCGGCGATGATGAGGTGCCGAAGAGGGTCTCTTCACCCGGTTTCCGGCAGATGCCATGATCTCCACATAGACTTCATCCACGCCCGCCAGAGCGACAGACTCCACTGCCTTCGGAACCTCAGGCAGTGGGATTGAGGTGGCGGTCCCGCTGTCGGATCCGACCTTGCATGCGAAATCCCAGACATCGAACTCCGGAGGCAATGTCTTTCGCCTCTCACGCTTCACATACTTGGTGATCTCAAGCTTGATCGCATCCAGAACCCTCGGGGCTTCCTTGCCCGGAACATGGAGTGGAAAAGTTTTTTTCATCTATTTCTCAGCCTACCACAGGTACCCACATACGAGTGAGTTAAAAGCTGGAGCCGCTTGCCGGATTATCCCTCCCTGCGGTAGGGCTCTGGATCATGGCTTCGCGAATTCTAGTCCAAACAATACATGACCTCTACTGCTTGCCGGATGTCCCCTCTTTCGCGGGGTGCTACAGTGTGGCTTTCGCCAAAAAGGTTTGCCGCTAATCGCGGCATGGTGATCAATACGTGCCCATGGGAATGGGCCGGATAGACTGTAGCAGGAGCGAGCGAGTCAAACCTCGGTTCGACTCCGGCGCTCCATCAAACTCTTTCAGAGCTGATGGAGCCGCTTGCCGGATTCGAACCGGCGACCCTCTCATTACGAATGAGATGCTCTACCAACTGAGCTAAAGCGGCGTCGCAAACTGACGAACTGGAAAATAACGGATTTCCAAACCATGGCAAGATCGGGCGCTCAGGCGCCTACTAGACTGACTCCGAAATCTTCACTCCCCGGCGCTTCAGGATCCGCCCGATAGCCGCGCGGACATCCTCATCTCGGATTTTCTCCATCTCCCCGTGAAGTTGCTTGGGTTGGTCTGGGTTCAACTCGGAACGGGGGAGCTCGATCACCTCATGTCCATCGCTCAAATCCGTTGGGCCAAATCCGCTCGCAGGACTTGAATGATGCAGCAGGGCAAGCGTGGGGCACCCGACTGCGATTCCCAGGTGCATGACGCCGGTGTCCGTACTTACGAGCATGACGGCACGGGTCAATAATGCCGCTGTTTCCTCCAATGTCGTTTTGCTACACAGGTTGATCACCCAAGGGCATGCCTCCTCGATTGCTGCTGCGGTGGCCTCATTATCCTTGCCCCCCGTCAGGATGACTTTGAGATCGCTGACTTCAGCTAGCCACCGGATGGTCCGGACATAAGACTCCACGGGCCAGTTCCTCCATGACAATGTCCTTCCCCCACCCGTCTGGAAGATGAGAAAAGGCGTCTGGACCCAAGCCTGAAACCTGTTCTCGATCCCGCTGAGGTCTTCGGGTTTCGGAGCATAAACCATCTTGGGCAATTGTTTTATTCCCCCTGCGGCCTCGGCAATAACTGTCCCATGCCTGAGAATATGTTCTCCTTCAGGCATCCTTAAGGAATGAGAGAGCAGGTTCTTGAAATTGCCGGCCCTCCACTCGCCACCGAACAGGGCCTTCCGGTTGATGCAATAGGCAAGCGGAACAACCTCCTCATTGCTCCGCAAGAGAATCACTAGGTCGGGTCGCTGGCGTCGGAATCGCAGAAGCAATCCGATCCAAAGAAACGGGGATTTGCCGTAGGGGACCACCTCGTCTACGTCCGGCGTATGACGGGCAACCGTCATCCTCTTGCGATGAGCGCACACGACGATCCTCGCCTGGGGATAAGAGATCCTCAGGCTCCGAATGGCTGCCGTGTCGAACAGGGCATCCCCGATCCCTGTCGTGCTGAAAATCAAGATCAGCTTGGGATCCTTGGGAAGATCGCCCCGAGTCGGCGGAAAAATCGCCGCAAGCACCCGGAATGTGGATTCCGTGATGAACTGGATGAAACGCTTCCACATGGATTCAGTACTATGGGTTCTCAACTGCGACTGAATCAAGCCCCTGGGAAGGTGCGAGGCAATAGGTGGAAAATACTCTCAAGTCTCGACTTGAGGCCCGCAATCCCATTACGTACAATTCCTACTACTTGGAGGGGTGGTAGAGCGGTTTATTGCACCAGTCTTGAAAACTGGAGAGGTCACAAGCCTCCGTGGGTTCAAATCCCACCCCCTCCGCCATCTTTTGAAAGGGGTGGCGAAACTAGGGTTTCTGCAGACCTACCGCGAAAGATCTCCCTGAGTCAGGATCTGATACCCCTCCCCTTGCAGGACGGTCGATGCGCATTCGTTGTCATCCACATGGAGGACCAGCAGGGCCTTGCCGCGGGGGCGCACAAGCAGGGGATAGCTGAAGAGGAGATTCACTTCGGCCATCAGCAAACAATTCAGCACACGCCCCAGATCCGCGGCTCCCTCGGCCAGTTCCACGACCAGCACAGTGGTCTCGACATAGGCAATATCCCGCTCATGCAACAACTTACCCACCAGCACGGGATCGCTGACGATCATGCGGGCAATGGCGGACTCGGCGGAATCCACAATGCTGAAGGCCAAAACAATGACTCCCTTCTGCTCGAAGAACTTCACCACCTCAAGAAGGGCCCCCACCTTGTTGTGAAGGAATATCGAGAAGTGCTTCACGGGAACTCCCGTGACGGTTTCCTTGGTGGCTGGTGAGGGCGAGGACATGGGATTATTTGTAGCAGTAGACCAGAGAAAAATCGAGAGGCCCTTCGGTTGGGCCTTTCATACCCTCCACTCCGATAAAGTACTTCCCGCTTTGAGTCGGCGCAACTCCCGTGGCACTCCGTGTCCCCTCGGCATTGGCCGTATTGTGCCAGAGTTCACTTTTTATGGGCTTTCCGGAGGCATCATAGACCGTGACGTGCAGCAAGGCCCCGGTCGTCGGGGAGGCCGCCACAAACCAATAATTCTCTCCGGCAAAGAGCGTCACCTGAAGGAAGAGGGGCATTCCCTTGGAGAGAGTGCCGCTCCACTCACCGTCACGGATTCTGAACCCGTCGTTCTCAAAAGCCCCGGCCGTTTCCAAAGCCAGCCTGCGGGGGTCCATCGAAATCGGTTCAACCACCTTCAGGAGTGAAGGAAGAGCATCCTGTGCCATCATCCTTCCAGTAAAAACCAACACTAGGAGTACCTGCAGGAGCAGTCGTTCCTTCCTCATGATTTGGAGGGGGTAGGCCCCGGAAGGGGCGAAGGAATCGTCGAGGGGGCTTTCATCGAGGAGCTCAGGATCGCCTTCACCACAGCCGAGCAATCGTCATGAATCTTAGTGTAGTTTTTACGCTGGGTGTCCGTCTTGGTATCTTGAGTCTCAAGCAAGGAGGCCGCTGTTTCCATAGTGCGCTTTACCGCCGGTACAAGGGCCCCTCTCTTCATACGATCGGGAAGCGAGTCGAGTTCCGTGGCGAGCCTTCGGGCTAGTTCTGGCTGATAAAGCGCCCCGGCCCCCTGAAGAGAATCACTGGAAAGCACGACGCCGGTGGCGACTTCCAGGCCTCTCAGCCATGCGGCGGCGGAGGTAAGAACGACCAGATCGCGGTCTTTCTGCCCCATCATGGTGTTTTTAACCTCGTTCTCGGTGGCCTCCAGCTCATCGGCAAGAGCGTCCCAATTGTTGTTATCGGCAAATTCTATGAGACTGTTTCCCCTCCCGAGCAGGCTCTGGCTGACACCTAGCGACTTGGCAAGGGCCATCAACTCTCTGCCGACATTCTTCACCTGTTGGCCGTCCTGAGCCTCCACCGCGACATAGCCGTTGGCCGTGAGAACGCCGACGGCTAGGGCAAGCTGAGGACGCTCAGTGGTTACCGGCGCGGTGGCGGGCGTGACAAGGGTGGCCCAATTGGGTCTGCAGGCCTTGTTTAGCGCGGCAAAGACCTCGCCAGGAGATGGCACACTCAGCGCGTCCAGGAAAACGGCGGCCTTCTTCTGCGGCTCCGTCATGTGGGCATTCACAGGATCCATGGATTGGGCTCCGTGGCAACCGATGGCCATCAGCGCCAGAACGCCAAAATGTCTGCCAGTCAGCATGATTTCTAGATACACCAGATGACCGCATGTTGCCAGAACCGAACAACTCCCCCTCATTCGAGAGGAGCAATATTATCCGCCGCACCGACCTGCCGATCGAGGAACTGCGCGAAGGAATCATCTCCGAACTGACCCGTGGCAACCGCGTGATCGTGGAAGCTCCCACGGGTTCGGGAAAATCGACCCAGATACCCCAGATGCTGCTCGATGCGGGGATTTTGGGCTCTGGTCGCGCTGTGATCCTTCAGCCAAGAAGGCTTGCCGCTCGCATGCTTGCCGCCCGTGTCGCCCATGAACGCAATGGTCGTGTCGGCGACGAGGTCGGTTACCGCATCAGGCTGGATGATGCCTCGAGCTCCGCAACACGACTCCTCTTTGTCACAGAGGGTATTCTCGTCCGACAGATGCTGGGTGATCCCGATCTGCACGGGGTGAGCGCCCTTCTCTTTGACGAGTTCCATGAGAGGCACCTCTACAGTGACATCTCGCTGGCTCAGGCGCTGGAGCTCCAGGCGACTCGGCGACCCGATCTGAAGATCATCGTCATGTCGGCGACCTTGGATACCTCCGCGCTGGCCGAATATCTGCAACCCTGCGCTGTGCTCCGCTCCGGGGGACGGACCCATCCCGTCGATATCGAATACCTCACCCGGGATCCCGGAGAGGAGAAGCCTTGGGATCTCGCCGCCGAGGCTGCCGAGAGCATGCTGAAGAAGACCACCGGCAACCTCCTAGTCTTCATGCCGGGCACCTATGAGATCTCGCGGACCATCTCGACGCTGAGGGTACGGCTGCCAGCAACGATTGCCGCCCTGCCCCTTCACGGGGAACTCACTCCCGCCGACCAGGATGCGGCGGTCTCGTCGGGCGGCAGCCGCAAGGTGATCGTGGCGACCAACGTGGCGGAAACCTCCCTGACCATCGATGGGGTCACCGGCGTCATCGACAGCGGCCTGGCCCGTATCGCGAGTTTCGATCCCCGGCGCGGCATCAATACACTCCTGATCGAGAAGATCAGTCGCGCCTCGGCCGATCAGCGTGCGGGCCGGGCAGGACGCACAGCACCCGGGGTCTGTCTCCGTCTCTGGACCGAGCGTGACCATGCGCGGCGCATACCCCGCGAGGCTCCGGAGATCCATCGCGTCGACCTGAGTGAGGTTCTCCTCACGCTCAAGGCCGCTGGATTCGCTTCCATGGATGCCATCCGCTGGCTGGATGCTCCCAAGGATCAAGCACTGACCCGAGCTGAAACACTCCTGCGTGATCTCGGGGCACTCGATCACGACGGAGAAATCACTCCGATGGGACGCCGGATGCTGGCCTTCCCCACGCATCCCAGATATGCCCGCATGCTTTTGGCGGCCCAAGAGTACGGCTGTGTCCGCGCCGTGGCCCTGATGGCGGCCTTGACCCAGTCGCGCCCGTTGTTACTCCGCACAGACCGCAAGACGGAAGAGGAGCGTCAAGATCTCTTCGGCGGTGGAGGCTCCGACTTCCTGGTAATGGCCCGTGCCTTCCGCTGGGCTGAGAAGAATGATTTTCGCGCAGACCGCTGCCGCCAACTCGCCGTCCATGGCGATGCCGCGCGGCAGACGGCCAAGATCTTCGAGCAGTTCCTTCGACTTGCAGAGAATCAAGGACTTGATGTCGACGCCCCAGCCGCCCCTGACGAGGCATTGGCCCGCTGTATTCTGGCCGGTTTCGCCGACCAGGTCGCCCGTCGGCGAGGCGCTGGTACAAATCTCTGCGACATCGTCCATGGACGCCGAGGACTGCTTAGCAAGGAGAGTGCCGCAGCAGAAAGCCGGCTTGTCGTTGCCGCTGAAATCAGCGAGATCGGCCAGGGAAGCGGCGATGTCCGTGTCCAGCTCTCGATGGTGACCTCCATCGACGAGCAGATGCTGAGGGATCTCTTCCCGAACGAATTCATAGACAGGAACGACTACTTCTTCGACACATCCACCAACCGTGTCGTGAAGCGCACCGAGAAAGTCTTCCGCGATCTCGTGCTGGAGTCTGTCCATCGCGATGCCCAGCCATGCGAGGAAGCCTCCAGCGTCTTGGCTGCCGCTCTGGCCGAGGGGGATCTTCCCCTCCCCACGTGGAAGGAAGAGACCGAAGAGTGGATGCAGCGGGTGCAATGGCTGGCCCACCACCACCCGGACCTCGAACTCCCGACATTCGATGAGACAGAACGCCAACTCGCTCTTGAGGAGTGGTGCAGGGGAGCCGTGGGCTACCGTGAAGTGAAAGATAAACCGGCTCTCCCAGCTCTCCAGTCGCTGCTGACTCCAGGCCAGCGCTCCGCCCTTGAACGCCTCGCTCCCGACCGCCATGAGCTGCCCGGAGGGCGCAAGGCACGACTACTCTACAAAGCAACCGGTCAGGTCACCATGAGCGCCCTGATCCAGGATCTCTACGGCGTGACCTCAGCTCCGAAACTCGCGGGAGGGAAAGCCGAAGTGACGATCGAAATCTTGGCCCCCAATCGCCGTCCCATTCAGATTACCAAAGATCTCAACTCCTTCTGGAAAGAGACCTATCCGAAGATCAAGCCGGAGCTTTCACGCCGCTACCCCAAGCATAAGTGGCTGTAAGCCACAGAAGGATGAAAGCTGAAACTTGAAACCTGAGTAAAAACTTAAAATCGGATGGCATTTGTAACCTGCAGCCCTTTCAGGTTTCAGGTCTCAAGTTTCATCCTTTGCTACAAGTCAGTTCGAGGTCTTCGGGAACTGGGGCGGGTTCTGGACATAATCCGAATCCGACTTCTTTACGGAACTGTCACCCGTCATCTTCTCTTGAGACCAGGTGGCGGCTCCCGAGATGTCTTCCCCAACTCCCTTGAAGGTGTTGCATCCGGCAAGCATGAGAGGAGCCACGATCAGGGGAAGGAGCAGCAGAGTTTTCATGGTAAGATCCATATCCCCAGGCGTACTGCTTGTCATCCCATTTTCTACTCACAGGGATAAAAGGGATTAAGGGGATAGGTGTAAGATGGCGAAATCGTAATATTAGCCCAGATCCAAAGCCCGTAGCGATTCCGTAGCGACCTGCCAATTCGAGTTGTTCAGCAACCCCAACATCCCATTTTCTGGAAAAGGACCGCACTGAAAATCCCTTGCCCAAGTCTTCACTCAACATCCATCACCTTCATCCCCTTGATCCCCGTGAATTCTATTTCTTAACTCTGTCGATCAGCTCCTGAAACGGCTCATACTCACCCGCATAGAACGGATATCCCTCACCCTCAGATCCTTCCGAACCCTTAGGCCGGTAGCGCCAGTGTTTGTAGCTCCAGAGCCAGAGTTCAGGGTGAGTATGGAGACCCGGTTCCAAGGCGTCCCAGCAGGCTTGGGCAATCTGGGCGGGCGTGGTTTCCGCAGTCACGGGAAGCTCGGGCAGATAGCGAACGATATAGCCACCATCCTTTCGCGGGAGGCATTCCACGGGGACAAGGGCTGACCCGGTCCTTAGGGCAAGTTCCGCCGGCAGTCGGGTCACCGGAGTCAGGAGGCGCCCGAACTGTCGGATCACAACAGGTCCCTCACTCGGTTTAAGATTCAGGTCGATCAGCATCCCCATTTTTCCCCCATCCTTGAGATAACGGATGGTCCTTAGCATGGCTCCCTTCTGGGGCATGATCTCCTGGCCGAGAGCGGATCGCCATCCGTCGAAGAGAGGGCCGAGTAGCGGATTCTTTAGGTTCTGGGCGATGACCGGGAAATTTCCAAAATGCCGACAGGTGATCTGACTGAGCCACTCGAAGTTCCCTGCATGAAGGCAGAAATAGAGAGCAGGCCTTCCCTCGACACCATGGGAGGGCATCGGATCGAGTCCCTCGGTGGTGATGATCTCGTCCAATACTTCCTTCGAGAGATTCGAGGACCAGAGAAGCTCAAGAGCCGTTCGAGCAAAGACGCCGTAGGATTTTCTTCCGATACAATCATACTCTGCCTCCGAATAGCGCTCTCCGAAAGCTGAGCGCAGATTCGCAATGGTCACCTCACGGCGGTGAGCGTCCAAGGAGTAGAAGAGTGATCCGACGAAATTTGCGAGCGGGGGGATCACTCTCCATGGCAGAAGGCATACCAAAGCAGAAGCCAACCTGAGGCCCCAATATTCCAGGCGATAGCGCTGACGCTTCCAAAAAGGGAAGGCTCTCAAGCCAACAGCCTGTCCGGATGTAGTCATGTAGCGGAATCGCCAATTCCCTCAACCGACATTTCCAATCTCGGGAAGACCGGCTTGGGTTCGCCACATCGGTATCCCTCGGGTAATGCGGTGATTGCTAATCCCACGAGCTCCAAGGCAGGAAGAGCAATCTGGCGTAGGATCTCGGTGGCGGCCTCCGGAGCTACAGGTAAGAGGAGCGTTGCAGCGGTGCGGGCCGAGAGGATAAGAGTGGAAAGCACGGCATCAAGCCTGTCGGCCTGTTCCGGATCCTTGGCGAGCTTCCAAGGCGCTGCGGAATCCACCAGGGCATTCGCCCTATTCACCAAGTCGACCATGGTCTCGATTCCGGCATGGATCTGGGTGGCATTCATCTGAGCGACAAAGACCTTCACTGACTCGGCATCAGCAGCCAGATGGGCGGCTAGGTCCGTAGGAAGAGCCACCTGCTTTGGCGATCCCTCGCGGTAGCGATGGGTCATGCTCAGGGTCCGGTTCACGAGATTACCGAGGCCGTTCCCCAGCTCGGTATTATGACGCAGGATTAGACGCTCCTCGCTAAAGTCGGCATCGCGCCCCATGACGGCATCGCGCATGAGATAATACCGAAGTGCGGTAACTCCATAGGTCTCCACCAGCGCGGCGGGATCAACCACGTTTCCGGTGCTCTTGCTAACCTTCTCGCCGCGCAGGCTCCAGAAGCCGTGAACCAGCAGATGCGGCATCCGATCATCGCTGAACCCCATGGCATGCAGCATGCAGGGCCAGTAGACGCCGTGGGCTGGGATCAGAATGTCCTTGCCGATCACGTGATGGTCGGCGGGCCAGAGCGTGTCGAAAGCAACCTGGCCCTCTTCTACCTCAACACCATAACCGGCAAAGCTGATGTAGTTGATCAAGGCATCGAACCAGACATAGGTGACAAAGCCGGAATCGAACGGCAGCTCGATCCCCCACTCCAGGCGGCTCTTAGGACGCGAGATGCAGAGGTCCCCTGTGATCTTCGCAGCAGCATTCTTCAGCTCGGTCTGACGGAAGTCAGGGGTGACGAAATCCTTGCGGCTCTCCAGGAAGCTATGGAGCCACTCGGAGCACTTCGAGAGACGGAAGTACCAGTTCTCTTCGTTCAGCAGGACGACCTCGCCCCATTCGGGTCCGAACTCTCCGTCGGGCCCCCGCTCCTTGTCGGTCAGGAACTGCTCCTGACGGACGCTGTAGTGGCCGCTGTAAGTCGCCTTGTAGAGCCAATCGCGCTCCTTGAGATCCTGGAGAATGCGCTGGACCGCCGCCTTGTGCAGAGGGGCCGTCGTTGCCGCCCAGGCGTCGTAGGAAATACCCAGCGTTTTCCAGAGTGTGAGGAATTTCTCGGAAACCCTGTCGGCGAATTCCTGGGGAGGAATTCCTTCACGTTCGGCACTCTGCTGGACTTTCTGGCCGTGCTGGTCGACCCCTGTCAAAAAGAAGACCTCCCGCCCCCTCTGGCGCTGATAGCGGGCCAGCACATCGGCCAAGATCTTCTCGTACGCATGGCCGACATGGGGCGGTGCGTTGGTGTAATCGATCGCGGTGGTGATGAAGAATGGTTTCATGGAGCGGGTGATTCGGCAGACGGCTCAACTCTACCCTCTTCTTTGGCGATCTTGCCACCCCAGGAAAGGATCCTAGCTTTCACGCCGGCAGACTCAGCCTCGGCGATCTGGTGGTTGCGCACATAAAACATGGAAAGACTCGACCACGCTAGCTGGTCATTGGGTTGGAGTTGCGTCGCCTTCAGGCCCGCCTCTATGGCCTCTGGGAAGCGGCCCGTTTTCATGAGGGCCATCCCCAAGGCATGCCATCCGTCAAAGAACAGTGGGTCGATCTCGATGCAGCGACGGTATTTTTCCACGGCAGCCTCGAGTTCCCCCACGGCGACATCCCCGCTGGCCTCATCAAAAAGGTCAAGGAGGGTCGCAGCGTCACCACTCTCGGGCTGAGTTTCAGGCATGAAAACTTCTAAGCCCCTCCGCTGGGATTCTTACTGAGGGCCCTGGGCAGCTTGAGAGCCCTGAGCATTCTGCGCACCTTGCGAGTTCCGGGCATCTCGTCCAAGCATCTTGATCTGAGCAGAGGTGCGGGCGGAACGGAGCCAATCCATGTAGAGTAGGTCCTGCTCATTGGAGAGAATCGTCTTGGAAAGCGTGGCTTGGTGCTCTTTCCACTGGGCATCAGTAAGCGGGGTTCGCTTCACTAGGTAGATGGCAACGCCGCCCCAGGGAGCCGGCTGTAGAGAGCCAAGCTGGCCGTCCTTCAGACCAAGACTGGCCGAGGCCAAAGCCTGCTGCTCCTGCGAGTTCTTCTGGTCGGAAGGAGTGACTCCCGCAAGAGCTGTCGTCTTCACACCGCCGGCTTTTGCAGCATCCGCGAAGGATTTTCCAGCAGCCATGTCGGCACGGATCTTATCGAGGGATTTGGAAGCCGAGTCGGCAAGAAGCTTGACCGCTTTTTCTTCTTTCAGATGAGTAATAATCTTTTCGGAAACCTCTGCCAGTTCAAGTTGGCGGACGGGATTCACTCCATCCACGGAAATGACATAGAAGGAATTCCCCTCCTGAATGATGTCGGAAAGCTCGCCTGTCTTCTGGAGACGGAAGGCCGCGGACGCAACGGATAAAGGGATGCCCGAATCCTTTCCCTTCACGCTCCCGTCACGCTGGAGGCCGGTCACTTTCTCGGGTTGCAGGGCAGCCACCTGCTTTGCAGACTTGGCAAAGGCGCTCCCCTTGGAAATCTCGCCACGGATGATCTTTATGGAACTCTCCGCCTGATCCGCCAGCTTCTGCTGTGCAGCGGCCTTTTCCTTGCCGGTGAGTTTTTGCTGCGCGTCAGGCAGGTCGAAGACCACATAGGTCACGTCACGGCTCTCGGGGGAAAGAAGTCCACCCTTGTTCTTGGAATAAAAGGCGGCCACTTCCTCGTTCGGTACTGTGACATTCTTACCAAATGAATCCCGCTCGAAACGCAGCACCTGAGCCGTGATCGGCTGATAGATCCGTGCAGCCTCGCGGACCTGGCCCTCGCCGATGGCCACGGGTGAGCTGATGATCCGATGCAGTTCCCTGACACGCAAGGAATCCCGGACGATCTCCTCCATCTGTCGCTCGGTAAAGCCATTGGGAGCCAACTGATCCTGGATAAAGGCGGCATACTTAGCCGGATCAAAGGTACCGGCAGTCTGAAGAGAAGGGAGTCCCTTGATCACATTGGCAACTGCCTCGTCGGCAGGGTGAATGCCAAGTAACGGAGCTTGGTTGCGGATGACAAAGAGATTCAGAATGAAATCGCTCACGGAGGCCTCCTCATTCTCTCCCATGCCTCCGAGGTCACGGACGAAATCGGTCAAACCCAGGGCTAGAGCAAGACGGTAACCACGTACCTGATGGTCGATTTCGGCACGCTGAACCACGCGACCATAGATCGAGATCACATCATTGGATCCGAACTTTTGAAATTTGTCGGTGGGGTTGTAGAGCCAGATGAAGGCAACGATCGTCAGTATGGCGATCACCAGCATAAGAACCTGTTGATTTTTACGGATGACGGTCAGCATGGGAAATTACGGAAGAGGTTCTGGGTGATGGGTAATCGGGATAAAAACCCGCGAAAAGTGATCTATCTGACTAATGAGGTGCAAGGGCGAAAGCAAGCACGACGAAGGAGATCGGGAGTGGATCCGTTAAATGGTTAAACAAGTTAAAAGTAGCTATCTGTAGAGAACGAAGACGTTTTGAGATTCTGCCTCCCTTCATCCCTTCAACTTTTCACTCCTGGGAACGGGACTTACTTATTGATCGTCACAGCCAAC
The DNA here is from genome assembly GCA_021413925.1 of Verrucomicrobiota bacterium. Taxonomy (NCBI): domain Bacteria; kingdom Pseudomonadati; phylum Verrucomicrobiota; species Verrucomicrobiota bacterium. Next base: position 29,128 of record JAIOPL010000003.1, on the reverse strand, counting down.
CTGCGAACGGCTTTCGCAAGACCCGGATCACCAATCATTTCCAGGGCATCACTGAATGGAAACAGCCGGCGGCGGCGCACGTTCTCCTCGGGCCAGCTCTTCAGGAGCTTCGAGATTTTCATCGCGTAGAGTTGAAGAAAGCGGCCGTCGGACATCTGGCATCGGGTCCGCAGATCCTGCCTGATAGTTCCGAGCACCCCCGCTTCTTCCACGGCCTCCATCATGGCAACCTCATGGGATGTCATGTCGGGTTCCTGACGGCCCTTGGGGAAAATCCACCGGTTCCCCGAGGAACTGGTGATGAGCAGGAGATGCAGTCGCCGATCGATAAAGGTGTAGGGCAGGATTCCTAGCTGGCACATGCCGGAGGGCTCCGGTGCCCCGTGGATCGCCATTTCTGCCGTCTGGTATTCATCCCGTCTGGTCACCTCCTCCCCAAGGAAATCGGGCTTCTTGAAGGATTTGCTATCAGCCGCATCCGTAAAAAAGATCTCCGCCAGACGGAGCGGCGCATGTTCCCCCGTAAACTCATCGATCTTCATCTTCAGCCTGCCGAGCTTCATGATATGACGGATACGGGTGATCCGCTGTCCGAGTGTGAAGGGCCAGAGCTTCTCGAACTGTCCTTTGGTGATGCGGATCTCCTGACCGGTGACGGTCCGCCCGGAGCGGTCGCGAGCCGACAGGGAGTAGCGGCTCCCCTCGCGACGCATCCGGAGTTCCTGTCCGCGCTCCCTGACAATGTACCCCTGCTCGATCTCCAGACAGCTCGAGAGAGCCATCTGGGAGGGTGCTGAGGAGAGTAGGAATTTGCGCCTGATGGGCGCCTTGGGTTTCGTTGTCGGCATGATTCTTTTACTAGCTTTTCACCTAATGCTAGGATTGACAACTCGTGCCGCAAAGACATGATATCAAACCCCCTTTTGGGAGGAAACGATGGTGGCTGTAGCTCAATGGTAGAGCTCCGGTTTGTGGTACCGGCTGTTGCGGGTTCGAGCCCCGTCAGCCACCCGTTTTTTAAAGAACTTCAGGAGTACCCCAAGAGCATCTTGAGATTCTTCACCGAATCGAAGCACTCCACCGCAGTGATACGGGCCGCCTTGGAAAGTGCAGGCCAGTCGCTAAGAACCCTCTTGGAGGCCTCGACCGCCTCCTCCAGGTTGCGCACAAAGAGCATCCCTGATTGCGTCGGAAGAAACCGCTCGGCACCCGTCGGCTCCGTCACCACGGGACGGCCCAGTGCCAGAAATGCGGCGGCACGATCACTCAGCCATCCGCTACCCATGATGGCCTCCAACTTCACCGCAGTAAACTCGGCGGTGGCACCTGCAAGATAACGGTAATAGGACGCAGGCGTCCGGGTCAGAGTGTGCGGCGTGGCGACCTTCCATCCCAAGGAACGAAGACGCGCACGCTCGGGGTCATCGGGATTCAGATTCATGGCCAACTCAAAAACCGCCTCCGGAACCCGACCGGGAAGTTCCATATAGGGGGCGAAAGCCGCCTGCTTGGAGTAGTCGTAATACTCATTGCCGATTTCGATATTCCCATCCCAATACCACTGGCCGATCGTTGTGAACCGGGGCTTGCCAGGCCCCATGGGGCGGGGTTGAAGTTTTAGAAGTTCGGTGTCGACCAACGGAAAATAGCTTTTCCAGTGCACGATCGGCTTGGGGAGTCGTGGATCGATCGCCTCCATGCAGAGACCGACGGACCAGAACTCATCATGGGAGGACTGCCCCATCTCCATCTGGTCCATCCAGAAAAGCACCTCGGTCGGATCGAGACTGCAGAGTAGCCGACGGCCGAAGAGATTGGTGAGCGGCGGCTTGATCGAATAACTGAGATTCAGCAGGACGGCATGGGGTGCCAGTTCCTTCAACTCGGCGATCGGCATCCCGAAGGACTTCATGCCCACACCCATTGCCGAAGGATCATGCTCCTCAGGTCCCTTGGATTTCTGTGTCGGGCGAAGCAGTAGGCAATATTCGATACCGTAAAGAGTCATCCGGCGACAGAAGGTCCGGATGCACTGGACATCCTTTTCCGGATTGCCGCTCTCCTGCAGCACCTCGAGCCAGACACCACGACGTCCCATCCGCTTCAGCCCCATGAGATACTGGAGCGGAACGGAAAAGTTCCCGCCACCCTCGGGATACTTGGCCGCAAAACCACAACCAACAAAGACGGGAGGCAGGGAGGATTTCACAGGGATGAAGGGGATGAATGAGATGGGTGAAAGAAAAGACTGCTAAGACAAAATTATCTTTATCCACTTAATCCCTTTCATCCCTGTGAGTTAATTTAGACCCCGGCTCGTTCGAGAAGGGAGGCCAGCACTTTCTCAGCTTCGAAGACTTCGCGGGCGATTTCGAGGGCCGCGCGGCTGTGCTTCTTGTAATCGGCGCGGATAGCGGTGACCGCATCCACAATCTCCTCCATGGTCGAGAAGGTGAGGAGCCCCTCCTTGCCGCCATAGTGGGCAGTGAATCCGGTCTCCTGGGTAATCACGGGACGCCCAGCCGCTAGATAGCAGGCTGTGCGGTCACTGAACCATCCCGTGTTCAACCGTATATACTGGTCCTTGGCGCAGGTAAACTCCCCCTTGGAATTTCTGATGTAATCACGGTAGCCGTTCCAATCGACGCTCAAATCATGAGGCAGCACGAGCTTCCAGTCGTTTTTTCGGAACAGCTCTAACTCCTCTTCCTTCTTGATATCGGTCGCCATCTCGAAGGGTTCCCCAGAGAGTTTAGGAGCCTCGATGAATCGGAGGAACTCGAGCGATTTGCTCCAGAGGTAGTTGGAATCCTTCCAGACGATGTCCTTCTTGCCGCTGGTTGACCAGTTGCAGATCGTGGTGAAGAGGGCTGCGGGATCAGGCACCGGAGCCTCTACTCCCGCACACCAGAGATCGGTCACCACGGGTTGCCGAGTCGGCAGCCATTTGAAATCATGGGTGGGCACAATAAAGGCAGGCGTGCCGATATTCTCTCCGAAGGTGAAAAGGCGCCGGTGCTCTTTCAGGTAATCGATTGTCTCAAACTCCCCTTGGTCGATCTTGATCTGCTCCACGCCGGGATCGCTCTCGACATAGATCAGGTTCCGAATGGTCCTCAAATCGTCGTTCATATCGTGCGATCCACAGATATTGAGCGCACAGTCGGCCTCCTTGTAGAGAGTCCTAAGTTCGGCAAGCGACATCCCGGCAATCTCGGCGGACTCCTTGAAGCGCGCGCAGTAGGCCCAGCGACCCTCAAACCCGTGTTCCCTGGCTAAGCGCCCCAGCGTTTGTGTCGCATAGGAGTAATCGTCGGAGATGTTGAAGGCGACCGGATCGTAGGGATAGTTCAGCGTGTCCTCGACATAAGTGACCTCATGACCCAGGCGCTGAAGCCCAACAATGTAGTGGATATGCTGCCAGATGACCCCGGCGATGGGCATGCCGCCCATGAATCCCAGGACGATGATCTTTTTACGTTTCATGATTCGTTAGTTCCTTTCGGTTCGTGACCGGCAGCATGGTAGAGGCGGGCGTAGGATCCTCCCAAAGCGAGAAGCTCCGGACCAGTTCCCTGCTCGGCGATGCGGCCATGCTCGAGAAGCACCACGCGTCCGAGATGATGGACCGTCGAGAGTCTGTGGGTGATGATGAGGGTGGTACGCCCCTTCATCAGCTCTGCGATCGTCTCCATGATAGCCTTCTCGGTGGAGGGATCGAGTGCCGAGGTCGGCTCGTCCAGAAGCAGGATCGGGGCATTCTTCAGGAACGCACGGGCAATACCGAGACGCTGACGCTGCCCGACACTCAGATGCCCCCCGCGCTCTCCGACCGGCGTGTCGAAGCCCTGCGGTTGGGCCATGATAAAGTCATAGGCTTGGGCGCGTCGCGCCGCCTCGATGATCTCTTCTTCAGTCGCGCCTTCGCGCCCGTAGGCAATGTTCTCCCGGATACTACTGGAAAAGAGAAGGGTATCCTGCAAGACCATGCCGATCTGGGTCCTAAGTGAAGCCTTGGTGACTCCTCGCAGGTCATATCCGTCGATCCTCACGATTCCCGCTGTCGGATCGTAAAAGCGCGGCACTAGGCTCAGGAGAGTGCTCTTCCCAGCACCAGTCCCACCCACAAAGGCCACCGTCTCGCCGGGAGCAATCGCCAGATCGACTCCAGCTAGTACCGGAGCCTTCGGATCGTAGGCAAAGGAGACTCCGGCAAAGGTTATCTCCCCTTTGGCAATCGGCATCGTTATCGCACCGGGGTCGTCCTTGGTCTCCTCCTCGCGGTCTAGGATTTCGAAGCAACGCTGAGCACCTGCGGCGGCACCTTCAAGGGCCCAAGCCGTGTAGGTGAGTTGCTGGATCGGTTGGTAGAGTGTCGCCAGATAAGCGACAAAGACCGTCAGGTCACCAATGCTCAACCTGGCATCGAGCACCTGGATAGTTCCCACATAGTACATGGCCGAGGTTCCCACGGCGATGAGCGTCGTGACGACAAGAGCGCTCTTCATGGAGGTCATGTTCAAGCGGAAATTTGCCTCAAGGCTTCTTGTCGCATGACGGACAAACTGACTCACCTCGAATGATTCTCGGCCGAAAGCCTGGACCATCCGGATCGAGCCGAGTCCCTCCTGAGTCGTCGCGAGAAGATCGCTCTCCCTCTCCTGGATTGTAGTGGACTCCCTGCGAATCCGCTCTCCGTAATGTTGAATCACCCAGAAGAGAGGCGGAATTACTGTCATCGAGACAAGTGTCAGTTGCCAGTTCATCCGGAACATGATGGATAAGGCGCCTGCCAGGGTGACCACTGCTCCGAAGATCGTTGCGAATCCCTTGTTGTAGATCGTCTGGAGTGACTGGGAATCGTAGGCCACACGGAATGAGGAGTCGCTGCTGCGCCTCGTGTCGTGGAACTGAAGCGGAAGGGATTGCAGGCAGCTGTACAGCTGCGTACGGAGATGCAAGAGCGCCTTCAGGCCGATCTTGATCAGAAGTGTGCTGGAAAGGAGATTCACCAGACCCGACACAACGGCTATCAGGGCCATGATCACGCAGAGCGTCAGAGCAGCTCCCCGTGCACTGGTCCAGGAGAACCAGTGGGTAATGAAAGCATGGGCCTCGGCAACTCCGGGTGCCGTTTCGGGCTGGAGAATGCCGTCCACCACATATTTGAACGGCCAGGGGGCCAGCAAGTTGAATCCGATGCCGGCAGACATCAGCGCCACGGCCAGAATCGTCTGCCCTTTGTAGGCACGGAAGTAGCGGAGCGTGCGGAGATAGATGGCCATGCTTACCTCTTGCCTAGGGCAAGAATCCTTTACCTTCAAGCCACGTCATTCAGGACTCTGAACCCGGATTCCGGATCAGCCCAGAAACAGAATCTCCGGATACAACCATCTCCAGAGTCCCGTCTTCAGTAAACCGGTGGATCCTAGAACCTTTGGGAATAACGATTCCCGTCAGCTCAGCTGTACTGAGTAGGGCCTGGGCTCCGGGAGGCATGCCGGCCAGAAGCGCATCGCGTCGTGAGGGATCCAGCTCTCCGAAGATATCATCCAGCAGGAGCAGAGGGGGTCTTCCATTCTCCCGGTTCAAGAGCGCGGCGACAGCCAGTTTCAGAGAGAGCGCGATCGTCCGCCGCTGACCTTCAGAGGCATAAGAGCCTGCAGGAATACCATTCAGGAGGATTAGGATATCGTCCCGCTGCGGCCCGACCCGGGTCTGGCGCAGACGCAGCTCCTCATCACGGCTAGAGAGAAGAGTCTCCATCATCGGGACTGTAGCCCCCGGCTCATAGCGTATCTCAAGTATTTCACCCGAGATCCTTCGGCACGAATCCGCAGCAAGTGGCGCAAGGGAAGCAACCAGGTCCCTTCGGAAGCCTAGGATCCGATCACCCGACTCGGCGAGCGGATGGTCATAGGCCTCGATTTCCCGGCGAGAACGACCCTCGCGAAGGAGCAGATTCCGGGAACGGAGGGCACGGTCGTAATCCCTGAGATCCCGGCCATAACTCCTGTAACTTCCGCTAGTCTGGAGTCCCACGCTATCGAGCAGCTTACGGCGCCGTTCTGCCGGACCGTTCACCAGCATAAGATCATCACTGCCAAACCAGACGATCGTTCCCTGCTTCAGGTATTCCGTACTGGAGGACTGAGAAACCCCATCGAGTTTGAGCGCTCGCGTCGGAGGTGTGCAGGTCACGCCCAGGCGAGTCTCCCCTGAATCACTCCGCACATCACTCCGCACAAGGCCCTCAAGCAGAAAGGCCGCTTCCCCAAACCGAACCAGTTCAGCCAGCGCTGAAGTCTTGGGGGAACGGAGGCGCATCAAGAAACATGCCCCCTCCAAGATCGATGTCTTTCCCCGGGCATTGGGGCCGGTGATGAAGTTCAGACCGGGACCCGGTTCGTAACGCAGTTCCGGGAAACACCGGAACTCCCTGAAGATGAGTTGTGTGATCTGGCTCAATCTCGGAGATGGGGGGTCGCCCCCCTCCAGAAGGGTGGCTAAAGGGCTAGCGAAGAGCCGCCAGCAGAGGGGCCGGATAGATTCCGAGGATCAGAATGCCTGCTCCGAGCAGAAGAATAAGCCACTTGGTGGTTGCAGAGACGGGGATGACAGTTTCCTCGGAGGGTTGCTGCCAATACATCGCTCGGATCACCTTGAAGTAGTAATAGAATCCCGCCGCCACGGTGACACAACCAAGCATCACAAGGCCATAGTGACCTTGCTTCAGGGCGACCTCGAAGATCAGCAGCTTGCCGATGAATCCCGCAGTGAAGGGAATACCGGCTAGCGAAGCCGCGGAGAGAAGCATGGCGCCTGCCAGGAAGGGAGAGCGCTTGGAAAGACCATTGAAACGGGAGATCTCATCACCTCCGGTAGCCTCGGAAACGGCCTGCAGGACTACAAAGGCAAGCATAGTCATGGCAAGGTATCCGGCAAAGTAGAAGCCGATCGCGGGGATCGCCATGAGGGAAGCTAAGCTTGCAATACCCATCAGGAGATATCCGGCATGGGCGACGCTTGAGTAACCAAGGAGCCTCTTCATGTTGGTCTGGGGAATCGCGGCAAAGTTACCAAAGATAAGTGTCAGGGCGGCAAGCAGCGTGATCACCGCGTTGAGCTTATTGGCCAGGGCTGGGATCGCTTCCAGGGAAAGAAGGAAGCGGATCAATACCACGAATCCGGCAGCCTTGGAAGCAACAGACAGGTAGGAAGTAATGGGCGTTGGGGCACCTTGGTAGACATCGGGAATCCAAAACTGGAAAGGGAAGGCGCCCGTCTTGAAGCTAAGAGCGACCAGGATCATCGCGATCCCGAAGAGCAGTGCGTAGAGCGAGGATTCAGGCAGAGTCGAAATGGCGGCGGGCAAAGCCAGGATGTTTGTTGTGCCGGTGACTCCGAAAATCCAGGAGATGCCATAAACGATGAAGCCTGTGGAGAGAGCACCCAGGATCAGGAACTTGGTCCCGGCCTCCAAGGAGGCCGTGTTCTGGCGGAGATAGGTGACGAGCACGTAGAGTGTGATGGTCGCAAGCTCCAACGAAACGAAAATCATGATGAAGTCGATTGAGCTGACCATCCACATCAGCCCCGCGCAAACAAAGAGCGGCAGGATGGCGAATTCACCGACGCCACCGCCCGCACGTTCTGAGGGAAGATACCGCTCCAGAACCGTTCGGTAACCCGGAATCATCAGAAGCGTGACGATCGTCGCAACCAACAGGAACCGGACGAAGAAAACCGAGAGAATATCGGATGTGATGAAGGCGGCCTCAGAGCTTGCCGGAAGTGGCCCGATCTGCGGAAAAAAGCTCAGGGCAAGAACCCCGGTCAGACCAACGGCCCCCAGATAGGCCAGGTAATCCTTGTTGGAACGGTCGGAGAAAGCCTCCACAAGCAGGAGGACGATCCCGAGCAGGACGACAGCGATTTCAAGAAAGAGCGAGTTCACGGAATTCTAGGCGGCGGGTTATCGGGGAATAGCGGTCGTGACCATCTTCACGAGAAGCTGGGGATAGAATCCGACGATCATCAGCGGCACAAGGAGAAGGATAATGCTCCATAGAGCCGTCGGCGTGATGTCCGTCAATGACTCCCATCGGGCCATCATCGGTCCCCAGAAGGTACTGCGGTAGGCGCGGAGCATGTAGATCGCTGAGATCACGACTCCCCAGACTCCGACGATCACCGGAAGGATCATCGCGGGTCCGTAAGCTGTGGCTCCGAAGAAGACAAGAATTTCACCGGCGAAGTTGGCGAATCCGGGAAGACCCACGGAGGCCATTGCTGCAAATCCAAAGAGAAGACCCAAGACGGGCGTGACTTTGGCAAGACCTCCAAGTTCGGAGTAGTCGAGCGTGCCGGTGCGGCGGCGGATTTCCCCGCATAGAGCGAATGCCGCGGCCACTGAAAGACCATGGGCAAACATAAGGATCATGGCGCCGTTCACACCAATGATGTTCAGCGAAGCAAGGCCAAGGAAGATGTAACCCATGTGCATCACGCTCGAGTATCCGATCGTCCAGTCGAGTCGCTTCTGGGCGACCGTGATATAGCCGATGTAGAGGATATTGCCGATAACGAGCAGAAGAAGGAGACCGTTGAACTGGTGCATCGCCTCGGGGAAAAGCGGGAGCGCAATGCGGATAAGGCCGTAGAGACCGAATTTCTTCAGCACACCGGCATGCATCATCGCAGTGGGAGCCGGGGCGCATGCATAGGCAGGAGGCGCCCAGGAGTGGAACGGAAAGAGCGAGACCAGTGATCCGAAGCCGACGAGCAGGATCAGATAGATCACGGAAGAGGGATGGAATGTCCCGGCGGCGGCCATCTGGTCAAGCTGACGAAGATCCATGGTGCGGGAGACTGCTGGAATGCTCAGATAGAGAGCCAGCAGGCCGATCAGTAGGATAAAGCTTCCAAGGCCGAGATAGATCGTCGCTTTCCAGGCCGCAGCCTGGCGGTCTCCGGAACCCCACACGCCGATCATGATGAAGGTCGGAATCAAGGCGAGTTCATGGAAGGAGTAGAGGAAGAGTACATCCAGGGAGGCAAAGGCACCAATCACACCGGCCGAGATGAAGAGAAGGCAGACGTAGTAGACTCCCTCGCGTTTATCGATCTTCGGTGCAATCCAAATGGCAGAGAGGGTCACCAGCGATGCAAGCAACAGCATCGTGAGGGTCAGGCCATCAGCTCCCAGGGTCATGTTGATCCCGAGCTTAGGAAGAATCTTCCATTCGGAGAGAAACTGCCATCCGCCCGCAGTGAGATCGTAACGGGCAAAGAGCGCCACCGAGATCAGAAGATTCAGGACGGCGGCACCGAGGGCCATGACGCGGGGAGCAGCACCGAGCATGATCAGCACGGAAGCGGCCAGAGGCAGGACGATCAGGAGAATGAGAAGAAGGCTCATGTCAGGAAGTAGTGGTGATCGCTAAAGAGTTCTATCGGACGTGCAGGAGCAGGTAGATCAAGCCGACCACGCCGATACCGAAAAAGAGGGCGTAGGCCTGTATATTACCCAACTGCAGGAAACGGAGGGCAAATCCAACTGTCCAGACAAGCGTCGCGCTTCCCCGGACCAGAATTCCGTCGATGAACCATCTGTCGGTGAAGGAGCAGATTCTGGCAAAGCCACCCTGAATGACGCGGACGATCCAGAAGTAAAGATCATCGATGTAGAAGCGATTTTCCAGGAAGGGAATCCGGATCGGATCCTTCGCCACATTGCGGTAGAGGACAAATGCAAGCGCAAGGCCAGCCAGAAAAACACCAAGGAAAATATTGGGAACAAAAGAGGGTACTTCCGGCTCGGCCAGAGAGCCAACCTCATGGAAGAAAAGATGCTCAAAGAAAGGATAACCGGCTACGACCGCCGGAATAGCCAGCAGGATCAGTGGTATGGTCATCACGAGAGGTGACTCATGGGCGTGCTCGGAGTGCTCCGAACGAGGCTTCCCGAAGAAGACAACCATCGCTTGGCGCATCATGTAGAAAGGGGTCAATCCGGCGGCGATAACGACCACCCAGAAGATCCCGCGATGATGCTCCCAGGAGCAAGCCATGATGAGGTCCTTGCTGTAGTGGCCGCTGAAGAAAGGGCAACCGGATAGGGCCAGCATGCCGCAACAGTAGGTCAGGAAGGTGATCGGCATCTTGCCCTTCAGCCCGCCCATCTTCCAGATATTCTGCTCGTGGTGCATGCCGAGGATCACGGATCCAGCCGTGAGGAAAAGAAGACACTTAAAGAAGGCGTGCGTGAAGAGGTGGAACATCGGGAGCGCCGCAGAGACAGCAAGTCCAGCGCCGGTCACCATGTAGCCAAGCTGAGAGATTGTGGAGTAGGCGAGGATGCCCTTGATGTCATCCTGCTGGGTGGCAAGGATACCGGCCCCTAGTGCCGTGATCGCTCCAGTCCAGGCAACGATCTCGGAAGCCTCGGGAGAGGAAGAGAGGATCGGGAAAATACGGGCGAGCAGATAGACACCTGCGGCGACCATTGTAGCGGCGTGAAGTAGTGAGGAGACGGGGGTCGGACCTTCCATCGAGTTCGGGAGCCAGACATGCAGCGGGAACTGGGCCGATTTACCGACCGTTCCGCAGAAGATCAGAACCACCGCAGCGGCTAGGAGCGCGGGATTCTGAATAAAGATCGGGGCAGGATGGTTGATCGCGGCGAAGGTGAAGGTTCCGCCTTCCGGACCCCCGGTAGCTATCCAGAAAAGCAGAATGCCAAGCATGAAGCCGAAATCGCCGATCCTATTCACCAGGAAGGCCTGCTTGGCGGCATCGGAGGCCGAGGCCTTATGATAATAATGCCCGATCAGGATGTAGGAGCTGACTCCGACCAGTTCCCAGAAGATGAACATCATCACCAGGTTGTTAGCGAGGACGATGCCGAGCATCGAAAAGAGGAAAAGGGCCAGGCCGGCGAAGAAGCGCCAGTAACCGACCTCCTCCTTCATGTAGCCGATGGAGTAGATGAAGACGATCGGGGCAATCGTGGTCACCACGACCAGCATGGTGCGACTCAGGGGATCGAGCGCCAGATCGAAGGGAATCGACAAGGTCTGTCCGAAATCAACCCAGTTGAATCCATGGTAAATCCCATCGGCACTCTTGGCGAAGAGGATCCACCCGCCGACGGTCGTCATCAATGCGGAGAGGATGGCCAATCCGGCAGCAAGCGGCTTGCTTGCGCGGGTCACAAAAAGGATCAACGTCGCCGCAACCAGCGGTACGAAAAGGGTGATCCAGGCGATAGTGGAGAGGTTCATCAAAGAAAAGTGGTCAGAATTTCAGCGTGTCGAGATCCTCGACATGGGTGGTCTGGCGAGCGCGGTAGAGGGAGACGATGATCGCAAGTCCGACGGCAACCTCGGCAGCTGCCACGGAGATGATGAAGAAAACCAGGATCTGAGCATTGTAGTTCTGGTGACCCGAGACGAGCCCGTAGCGGGAGAAGGCCACCAGCGAAAGATTCGCGGCATTGAGCATCAACTCAAGACCCATGAAGATCACGATGATGCTGCGGCGGAGCATCACGACACCGAGGCCGGTGGCAAAGAGAAGCCCGCTGGCGATCAGATAATTGGCGAGTGTGGGCATGCGTGTGAGTGTAGGATGCTTAGCGGAGGGTTCGGCGACTCAGGACAACCACTCCGACCGTAGCGGAGAGCAGGAGGACGCCGATGACCTCAAAGGGGAGCCGGAAGGAGTGAAAGAGGGTCATGCCGATCATCTTCACGTCCGAAAGCTGCGGTCCTGCAATCGTGGGTGTCGGGATAGCAAAGGCGGGGTTGGATAGAATCACTTGGGTCATGATCGAGAGGAAGGCGGCCACGACCAGAACGCCTCCGAGAGTCACGCCGAAGTTCAGACGGCGGCTCTTCTCCTCACGCAGGTCCAGAAGCATGATGATGAAAAGGAAGAGCACCATCACCGCACCCGCATAGACCAGCACTTGGATGACGCCGATGAAGGTCGCATCAAGCGTCACGTAGAGGGCCGCGAGGCAGATGAAGGACATGACCAGGCTCATGGCGCAGGAGACGGGATTGCGCAGCAGGACGACGCTCAAGCTGAAGAGGAGCATCAGCGTGGCAAAGAACCAGAAGGCGGCGAGGAGCATGGTGTTCGGAAAAGATGAATTATGAAGGATGAAACTTGAAACCTAAAACCTGAGTCAGAAGGAATTTAAGAGCTGGAGATTGGAAGAAATGGGGATTGGGAAGAAGCTTCTATCTTTTTCACTCTTTTAACCTCGGATCGGTGTTACTTCAGCTCGTTCCACTTGAAGGTGAGACCCTTCATGACACCGCCCAGCTTGTAGAGCGTCTTCTTGTCATGGACCATCTCGGCGCGATTGAGACCTGTGATGGAGTAGTCCTTGCGGAGGAAAATGGCTTCTTCGGGGCAGACCTCCTCGCAGAGACCGCAGTAGATGCAGCGGGCCATGTCGATGTCGAACTCCTCGGGACGCTTCTCAACCTTGCGCCATTTATCGTTCTCGGGGATCTCCATCGGCTTGATGGTGATCGCACGGGGGGGGCAGATGAATTCGCAGAGCTGGCAAGAAACACATTTTTCTCTGCCATTCTCATCGACGACAAGCGTGGGGGCACCACGGTACCAGTCGGGCAGGTTAGCATCCCATTTCTCCTCGGGATACTGCATGGTGACGATTCCCTTGTTGAAGAGGGCTCTTTTCAAGTGCTTCCAGGTGATCGCGAGTCCCGCGAAGATCGCTGGCAGGTAACACTTCTCCGCGAAGGTCAGCTTGGGACGATTGACGACGATAGCCATGGGATCGGTTTGGTTGGAAAGTTTAGTGATGAACGATCATGTCCATGATCAATGGTGCACGACAGCGAGAATGATCGCAGTGAGGAAAATATTGAAGAGCGCGATGGGGAAGAAACCGAGCCAGCCAAGCTTCATCAGCTGATCATACCGGAAGCGGGGAAGTGTCCAGCGGATCCAGATCATGAAGAGGAGAATAACAGACACCTTTGCGAACCAGGCCCCGATGTTCACCAGACCCCAGACCCAGCCGTGAGAGCCATCTGGGATGATCGGCAGACTCCAGCCTCCTAGGAAGATGGAGACGATAGCCCCGGAACCTGCGAACATCGCGGCGTATTCGCCGAGGAAGAACGATGCGAAGTTCATCGAGGAATACTCGGTATGGTATCCGCCGACGAGCTCCTGCTCGGCCTCAGGAAGATCAAAGGGGAGACGGTTCGTCTCCGCGAAGATCGAAACCAGGAAGATAACGAAAGAGACCATCATGGGAATCCAGAGCAGGAAACGTTCCAGACTCACGCCGGCAATCAGGGAGTGGATCAGATCCTTGGGATGCAAGAGCTGATCCAGAGAGAACCCATGCGGCCAGTAGGGAGCCACCAGCCAACCATTCTTAATCTGCCAGTCCACGATCTCATTGATGTTGAGTGTGCCGCAGACCATAAAAATCGGGATGATCGAGAGGCCGAGCGAAAGCTCGTAGGAGATCATCTGAGAAGAGGAACGGATGCCTCCAATAAACGGGAATTTCGAGTTCGAGGCCCATCCGGCAATCGTGATGCCGTAGACGCTGAGGGAAGTGACGGCGAAGATAAAGAGAACGCCTACATTGATATTGGCGATGGTCATCTCGACTCCGAAAAGCGAGCTGCCGAAGGGAAGCACCGCCAGCACCAACAGAGGCGGGAGCAGGACCAGCTTCGGAGCGAGCCAGAAGAAGAACTTGTTTACACCGGCTGGGACGAAGTTCTCCTTGGTCAGGAGCTTCACCGGATCGGCAATCATCTGGCCCAATCCCCAGAGAGGAATATCCTTTTTACCCCCGAGGAGAGTCATCGGAATACCGACTCGGTTCGGGCCGGTGCGGTCCTGAATGAAGGCGCTGACCTTGCGCTCGGCAAACACGGTGACCGAAACGACGCCGAGAACCACGTTCAACAGGATGAAGGTCTTCAGGAAAGTCGTCCAAATAAGGAACACCAACGGAGTGGTCAGAAAATGAAGGATCAGAGCGGTGTCCATGGGTCTCGTTTAAGATCGAAGCCTAAATGTGGTATCCTTCCGCCGTCTGAGTGTCGAGACGCAAGAGAGAAAAAACACTTCTAGGCGCTCCTCTCACTGCGTTATCCGGGAGACATCTTGCGGTATTTTCACTCCGTCAACCGACTCTGGAATACCTCGTAGATCAAGCGGCGTGATCCCGCAAAAACACAGGTGACAGCTCTTTTGCCGCCTATCATCTTGTACTCGAAGAGCACCCGGTGACTTCCCACGCGCAGCCTGTGGAAGCCCTTCAACTCTCAGAGAAAGTCACCGCCCCCACGCCGCGGAGTCAGCCAACTAAAAAAAGTGTCCCGCGCTGAAACGGAGAAGCGGTCTGCCAATCGCTTGTGAATGCGATCTTTCAAGAGTATATCAACATCAATGACCACGAAAGAACAGGCCCTCACGGCGATCAGTGAATTGCCCGAAAACACGGATCTGCTGTCGATCATCCGCGAGCTTTCCTTCCTAGCTGGCATTGAGGAGGCATCCCGAGAAATCCGTGATGGTGAGGGTATGGATTCGCATACCTCCAAAAAGAAATTAAGGGAATGGATCGGCGCGTAATCTTCGCACCAACATCCATCCGTGATCTTGCCGATTCGGTTTCTTACATTTCCCGTTTCGATCCGAATGCAGCAGCAAAATTGGGTGACTCGTTGATCGAGGCGGCGGAACGGATGCTTGGAAAGCACCCCCTGTCAGGTCCAGTCTGCCCAGAGTATCCCGAAGTTCCCTACCGATACTGGCTCCATAAGGGTTACAGAATTGTTTGCCAGATTTCTGAGACTGACGATCAAGTCGAGATCCTGCGCTTCTGGCACTGCGCCCAAGGAGACGTTCCTCTCGTTAAGGAGTAACCATCTGCGCCCGTAGCTTCCTACGAGCAGCCTCTAACTCCCGGGAGAAGTCATTGCCTCCTCACCGCGGAGTAATCTTTCCCCAAGGCTTGGAAGTTTCGATGCGGCGCAAGGCCTGCAAGCGAACCAAGCCTCTGGGAAGAGGAGCGGAGAAGTTTCTGTAGGAAAATCCGAAGGGTGACACGGCTTTGCGGGAGCAAAGTGCCGTTCAAGCTGTAGTTATATTGCCTCGCCGTCTCCCGACGGCCTCGCCCCTTTCGGGGCTGTACTTCGTACAGGCTACTCCGTGCTTCCCAGCACTCGGCGTTGCGAGTACAGCAGAACGCCGCGATGCGCGAAAATCCCAAGCCTTCTATTGAATGCCGACCTTACGAAGCCTCTCCTCCACGTTGGCGAAGTGACGCTCGGGCGAGCAGATCCGACTGAGTTCGGCCGCATCGATGTGCTCCATGACCTCGCTCTCCTCGCTGAGGGTCTGGAGGAGAGGAATCTTCTCGGCCCAGGTCCTCATGGCGGCGCGCTGGACAGCCTCATAGGCATTCTTACGAGCCATGCCTCGGTCGGTGAGCTCGAGCAGGACCGCCTGGCTTCCCCAGAGTCCGAGAGTCAGATCCATGTTCCGCTTCATGTGCTCCGGATAGACCGTCAGGTCGCGCACGAGACGGGTAAGGAGGACCAGCATGTAGTCAAGCAGAGTGCAGGAATCGGGCAGAATAATCCGTTCGGCGCTGGAATGACTGATGTCGCGCTCGTGCCAGAGGGCTACATTTTCCATGGCGGTCTGGGCGTTTCCGCGCAGGACACGGGCTAGTCCGCAGAGACGTTCGCCGGTGATGGGATTGCGCTTATGCGGCATGGCGGAGCTCCCCTTCTGGCCCTTGGCAAAGGCCTCCTCCACTTCGAGCACCTCGGTGCGCTGGAGATGGCGGAACTCGGTGGCCCAGCAGTCGATGGAGCAGCCGATCAGGGCAATCGTCATCATGAACTCGGCATGACGGTCGCGCTGGATGATCTGGGTCGAGATATTGGCGGGCTTCAGCCCAAGCTTTTCGCAGACATAGGCCTCGACCTTCAGATCAAGATGGGCATTGGTCCCGACCGCACCGCTCAGCATGCCGTAGGCGACGCGATCGCGGGTCTCCTTCAGACGCTCGATGGATCGGCTGAACTCATCATACATCACGCCGAGTTTCAGACCGAAGGTCACTGGTTCCGCATGGATGCCATGACTGCGGCCGATCATCGGGGTAAACTTGTGCTCCTTGGCCCGGGCGGCGATGGCCACGAGGAGTTCCTCAAGATCCTTGAGCAGGATGTCTGCCGACTCGACCATCTGGACCGCAAGAGTCGTGTCGAGCAAATCGGAAGAGGTAAGTCCGCGGTGGATCCAGCGGGCCGGCTCGCCGACATGGACGGCGACCTCCTCCAGGAAGGCGATCACGTCATGATTCGTCCTCTTCTCGATTTCGCGTACCTCCTCGATGCGGAAGGTTCCCTTCTCACGAATAGTCTGGGCATCTTCCTTGGGAACGATCCCGAGCTCGGCCATCCCCTCGCAGGCCAGAGTCTCGATCTCGAGCCAGATTTCCAGTTTACGTTGCTCCGTCCAAATGGAGCGCATCTCGGGTCGGCTGTAGCGTTCAATCATCGGAGAAGTCTAGCGTTCAGACGTCGCCAAGGAAGCCTCTTTTGAATGGAGAGGCCCATTCCAATCTCTCTTTTAGGACTAATCCAAAAAGAGTCGCACCGGATTCTCGAGAGCTTCTTTGATTTTAATCAGGAAAGTCACCGCCTCCTTGCCGTCGACGACCCGGTGGTCATAGGAGAGAGCAAGATACATCATCGGACGGATCTCCACCTTGCCATTGATGGCGACGGGACGCTCCTGGATCTTGTGCATGCCAAGGATGCCGCTCTGGGGCGGATTCAGGATCGGAGTACTGAGGAGAGATCCGTAGACGCCGCCGTTGGAGATGGTGAAGCAGCCACCTTGGAGGTCGGAGAGTCCGATCTTTCCCTCGCGGGCTTTCACGGCGAAGCCTACAAGTTCCTTCTCAAGGCCGGCCAGAGAGAGCTTCTCGCAGTCGCGCAGGACGGGAACCATGAGTCCCTTCTCCGTGCCGACAGCCACGCCGATGTCGTAGTAGTGGTTCTCGATGAGTTCGTCCCCCTCGAGTTGGGCATTGATCTGGGGAATTACCTGAAGGGCCTCCACCACAGCCTTGATGAAGAAGGACATGAAGCCGAGCTTCACACCATACTTGGCCTGGAAGCCCTCCTGGACGTCCTTGCGGAGATTCATGACTGCGCTCATGTCGACCTCGTTGAAGGTGGTAAGGATAGCGGCGGTCTGCTGGGCATTGACTAACTGGAGAGCAATTTTCCGACGGAGAGGGGTGAGCTTGCGGCGGGTCACTCGCCCTTCGGGCTGCGCCTTAGGCGCGGGGGATGGGGAATGGGCAATCGGTGATGGGGTGGGAACTGGAGCGGCCTTGGGTGCTTCGGCCACAGGTACTGGCTTGGTCTCGGGCTTTTTCTCAGCCACTTCAGCCTTCAGCCTTTCGCCTTCAGCCTTTTTTGGTGCGGCCGCGGCCGTATCAATCTCGGCGACCGTGGAGCCGATCGGAATCTCGGCTCCTTCGGCGACTTGAATTTTAAGGACTCCGGCCTCCAGGGCTGTGACCTCCGAGGAGACCTTATCGGTATCGAGTGTGAAGAGAAGGTCGCCCACGGCGACATGATCCCCGTCTTTTTTATGCCAGGCGGAGAGAACTCCGGAAGTAATGGATTCGCCGACGGCAGGTACGATGACAGCAACGCTCATGATGGGAATGGTTGGGAGTTGGGAGATTTGTTCGTTATTTACCGCTTACTTTTTCACCGAAAGCTTGGGCAATGAGGTTGGCTTGCTGATGCTTGTGGGCAGCAGTTGTGCCAACAGCCGTGCTGGCACTGGCCTCGCGGCCCGCATAGCTGATGGCGCGTCCAAAGAACTTCATCAGGATCGGGAGTAAATGATGCCAAGAGCCCATGTTCGAGGGCTCTTCCTGACACCAGACGATCTCAGGTTTTGCACCCGCACCAAGATAGGTCGCGGTGATCTTGCGGAGCTCCTCTTCGTTGAGCGGATAGATCTGCTCAAACCGGACGAGAGCACTACGGTCGCTCCAGCCGTTCTTTTCCCTATACGCCAGAAGGTCGTAGTAGACCTTACCGGAGCAGAGGATAAGACGCTCGACCTTTGCTGGATCTGCGGGCTTGGGTCCCTCAAGGATCTCATGGAACGAGCCCTTAGTGAAATCCTCTGTCGTGGAGACGGCCACTTCGGCACGCAGGAGGCTCTTCGGCGTCATGATGATCAGCGGCTTGCGGAAATCGCGGAGCATCTGGCGGCGCAGTGCATGAAAGTACTGTGCTGGCGTGGTGAGGTTGCAGACCTCCATGTTCTGCTCGGCGCAGAGCTGAAGGAAGCGCTCAAGGCGTGCGCTGGAATGCTCGGGACCCTGACCCTCGTAGCCATGGGGCAAAAGCATGACCAGTGAGCTGGGTCGCAGCCACTTGGTCTCTGCCGAGGCGATGAACTGATCGATGATGATTTGTGCACCGTTGGCGAAATCACCGAACTGGGCCTCCCACATGCAGAGCATCTTCGGATAATCCATGGAGTAGCCGTAGTCGAAACCGAGCACGGCCGCCTCGGATAGAGGGCTGTTGTAGACACAGAAACGGGCCTGGTCGCCAGCGAGATGCTGCAGCGGGATGTAACGCTCGCGATTCACCTCGTCATAGAAGACGGAGTGACGATGGCTGAAGGTGCCGCGGCGGCTGTCCTGTCCGGAGAGTCGGATCGGTATTCCCTGAAGCATGAGCGAACCGAAAGCCAGGGCTTCTCCATATCCCCAGTCATAGCCGGTTCCTTTCTCAAAGACCTCGCGACGACGCTCAAGGATAGTCTTGCGGACTTTCGGAAGGATGCGGAAGTCGGCAGGCACTGTCGTGAGACCGTCGACGATCGTCCGGAGGGTCTTCTCACTGATGGCTGTCTTGACCGGCTGAAAGGAGTAGTCGGGCTGGAAGACAGCGGTGGAACCGACAAAGGCCTTCTGGTTGGCCTTCACATCGGTGACGATCCCCTTCTTCATCTCGGCAAGGGCTCTCTCCAGATGACCTTGGGACTTCTTCCAACTGGCGTCGAAATCCTCCTGGGTGAGCGTGCCAAGCTGCTTCGCACGCTCCAGGAAAACCTCGCTTGGGCGCTTGTGGGCACGGATTACCTTATAGAGATCAGGCTGGGTGAAGAGCGGCTCGTCCCCTTCATTGTGGCCATAGCGGCGGTAGCAGACGATATCGATAACGATGTCCCGGCCGAACTCCTGGCGGTAGGCGATCGCGATGCGGGCCGCCTCGGCAACGGCGATCGGGTCGTCGCCGTTGACATGGAAAACGGGCGCCTCGACAGTCTTCGCAATCTCGGTGCAGTAGAGCGAAGAACGCGAATCCTTCGGAAGCGTAGTGAAGCCGATCTGATTGTTCACGATCAGGTGTATCGCGCCTCCCACTTTGTAACCTTCCAGTTGGGAGAGGTTGAAGCACTCTGCGACGATGCCCTGACCCGGGAAGGCAGCATCGCCGTGAATCAGGATCGGGACGACTTTCCGACGGTCGATCGTGTCATCGAGAATGCGCTGACGTGCGCGTGCCTTGCCAAGGACGACGGGATTCACCGCCTCCAGATGACTGGGGTTGGCGGCGAGATAGACCTCCACCTCCTGGCCCTGCTCGTTGCGGCGCGTCGTCTGGTAACCGAGGTGGTACTTCACATCGCCGCTGGCCTCGCCGAGATCGGGATCGTACTTATCGCTGAATTCGTTGAAGAGGATCTCGAAGGGTTTCTTGAGGAAATTCGTCAGGATGTTCAGGCGGCCGCGGTGGGCCATGCCAAGAACGATCTCCTTCACACCGGCCCCTGGGGACCGGAAGAGGATCTCTGAGAGGGCCACCATCATCGACTCGCCACCCTCGAGCGAGAAGCGCTTGCTCCCGACATAGGTTGTGTGAATGAAGTGCTCGAAGCTCTCCGCCTTGTGGAGTGTGCGTAGGATCCTGTAGTGGGGAGTCTCCGTGTCGGCCTTCCCTGCACGAGCCTCGACCCGCTCGCGGATCCAGTGGCGGATACGGGGATTCTGAATGTGCATGTACTCCACACCGAGGGTGTCGCAGTAGATAGCCTTCATCTCCTCGATGATGTCGCGCAACTTCATCGGAACTCCGTCGCGGAAGGAACGGGAACAGACCGTGGTATCCAGATCAGCCTCGGTGAGTCCGAATTCCTTCAGCTCCAGCAGTGGCTGGTAAGGAACCTCATCCACGAGAGGGTTGAGACGCGAGGCCGTGTGACCAAGCGTCCGGTAGGTGTAGATCAGCGCCTCGACACGGCTCTGAAGGGAGGTTTCACCTGCAACTAACTCTGTCGTTGTTGCTGTGGAGGACTGCGTGGAAGAGGTGGGAACGACTGCGCCGATTGGCTTAGCAGGTGTTTTCTGATAGCGCGCGTAGCCAAGTTCAAACCCCTCGAAGAAGGAGGCCCAGTCAGGCGATACGGAGGCTGCGTCCCGTTGCCATTTTTCGTAATTTTCATCGATGGCCGCTTCGTTCCAGCGGGCCGTGAAGGATGTGCTCATGAAGGTATGAAAAGTCGTGTCATCCGTGGCTCAAGCTGGATTTTCCCAGCAAGGACACAGAAATCTTATTCTTTAACAGATAAGTGGAGAGGAGCAAGCTGGCAATGTCGGCTGCCCGAGCATTCTTGCACCGCCGGCTCATAGCAGTTAGTTTTCTTATCTTCCCGGCCTCCGCATGATCTCTGTCCAAGGACTCACTAAAAGCTACGGCGCGACCGATGCCGTCCGGGATCTCTCTTTCTCGGTCGATCGAGGCGAGGTGGTCGGCTTCCTGGGGCCTAACGGCGCCGGCAAGAGCACGACGATGAAAATCCTCAGCGGATATCTCCCAGCAGATGCGGGCGAGGTGAGGATCGCGGGTTTCGATATCCTGAGCCAGTCGCTCAAGGCACGGTCCCGGATCGGCTACCTTCCCGAAAACGTTCCTCTCTATCCCGAGATGCGCGTCGGAGAATACCTCCGCTACCGAGCCGCCCTAAAAGGAGTCCGCTCCCGCCGTATCACCGAAAAGGTTGAGGATGCCCTGGAGCTCTGCACCATCAGTCATGTTCGCAATCAGCTCATAGGAACTCTCTCCAAGGGATACCGCCAGCGCGTTGGACTTGCTGATGCTCTGGTGAATGAACCCGACATCCTTATCCTCGACGAACCGACCATAGGTCTCGACCCGGGTCAGATCCGTGAAGTCAGGGAACTCATCAAGGGACTGGCGAAGCGGCATACAATCCTGCTTTCCAGCCATATCCTGAGCGAGGTGGAGATGACCTGTTCCCGCGTCCTTATCATTAACAAGGGGCATATCGTCGCGACCGGCACGCCCGCAGAGTTACGGGAACGCTCCGGCATTGCTCTCTCGGGCTCGGTGAGAATGGAAATCCAGACCGCCGATCGGGCCAACTCGGAGGCCGTGCTCGCGATCCTGCAATCCCTGGAAGAAGTCGCCTCGGCATCCCTTGCAGAAGGCATCCCATCCTCCACCAACTCCACCTCTAGTTGGACCCGTTACGAGATTATCCCATCTTTATCTTCATCCTCCTCTGGGGACCCGCGCCCCGCACTCTTCGAGGAGGCTGTGCGTAGAGGCTGGAAGCTCAGGGAACTCTCGGCGCACGAATCATCCCTCGAAGAGATCTTTACTTCGTTCGTCGACCGAATCCCCGGCACGCCGGAGAGGAAGACGTCAACCAAGGAGCCTGCCAAGCTATGAGAATTTTTTGGATCCTCTGGAAACGGGAGGTCGCCTCGGCCTTCCAGACACCCATGGCCTGGGTGATCCTCTTTTTCCTGCTATTGGTCACGGGCTTCAATTTCTACGCCGGTGTCTCCGTCCTGAATCACGGACCAACGGAAGTGACCGTGGTGGAGTCCTTCTTCAATACGGTCTTTTTCTGGTTCTCCTTCCTGCTGCTTTTTCCGCTACTCACGATGCGCCTCTACTCGGAGGAATACCGCAGCGGCACCATCGAACCTCTCATGACGGCTCCAGTGCGTGACACTCAGGTGGTGCTCGCCAAGTTCTTGGGCGTCCTCTTTCTCTACGCGTTCCTCTGGATGCCGACGGGTCTCTACTTTCTGATCTTCTGGTGGCAGACCCATCTCACGTCGGCTGGTGCCATTGGTGCCTTTGTCGGTTCCTATCTGTTGCTTCTCCTCATGGGGATGTTCTATCTCTCACTCGGCTGCTTCTGTTCCTCGCTCACGCGCCACCAGATCACCGCAGCGGTGATCACCTTCGCCGTGATCGCACTCTTTTTCCTGACAGGACTCCTCTCCTTCCTAGTGGGCCATGTCGATACGATGATGCAAGGGATCACGATCACCTTCTCCCCGATCGATCAGATGACCCAGTTCTCCCGCGGGATCTTCGACACAAGGCCGGTGGTCTGGTACCTCGTGATGACAGGGCTCTTTCTCTTCCTGACACTCCAGAGCTTCCAAGCCCGCCGCTGGCGCTCCTGATCCCCTATTCTTTTCGCCCCTCGCATCATGGCATCCCAAGACAGAAAGCCCTCCCACCTGCGCAGTATCCGCCTCCGTGTCATGCTGCAGATCGCCGCGGCGCTGATCGCGGCAGGCAGCATCGTCGGATGGTCGCTCAACCACTACCGCCGCTACGATTTCAGTCGATCCCACAAGTACGAGCTCTCCAGTCAGTCCAAGGAGATAATGTGGTTCCTGAAAGCACCGGTGCGGGTCATTATCTATTTCTCACCTAGCTCCGCCTCCCCCGGCGCCGAACTCTATGGCGACATCACGGCGCTCCTGCGGGAATTCCAGTTCTACGCGCACCACTATCGTGACCTCACCGTCGAGCGTATCGATCCACTGAGAAACCCTGCGCGCGCTCACGAACTACAAGCCCGCTACAAGTTCTCCGGCGGAGAGAATGTCATCATCGTGGAATACAATGGGCGCTCGACCATCATTCCCGCGCCGGAGATGGGGGAATACGACACAGCTCCGACCCAGTACGGAGACCGCCCCCGATTGGTAGCCTTTCGTGGAGAGCAGATTCTCACCTCTGCGCTGATTGCCCTGATCGAACCCGCATCAAACAAGAAAGCCTACTTCCTCCAGGGTCACGGAGAGGGCCTCCCCGGCGTTCCACCTCTCCAACTTGTGGGACAGAACCTAAAGCGGCAGAACATCATGGTTGCCCCGTTGAACCTTGCAGAGACAGCCTCCGTGCCCAAGGATGCGGCGCTGGTAGTCATTGACGGGGCTCATTTCGATCCCTCACCGGACGAGATGGCGGCCCTGAAATCGTATTGGAAGGCGGAGGGGCACCTCATGATCCTGCTGGATCCAACCGGGGAAACGCCTGAATTGGATGCCTTCCTTGCCGAATCGGGCAACATCATCGCGCGCAACGATCGCGTCCTGCGCCTAGTCAATCTTGGCGGAACGATGGTCATTCTGCGAGATGT
This sequence comes from Verrucomicrobiota bacterium, assembly GCA_021413925.1. Classification (NCBI taxonomy): domain Bacteria; kingdom Pseudomonadati; phylum Verrucomicrobiota; species Verrucomicrobiota bacterium. The sequence continues at coordinate 5,584 of JAIOPL010000003.1, read as the reverse complement.
GACCGGTGAGTTCTTTGCTGGCTCTGAGATCACCTCACACCTTGTGGGGATGAACATCCTTATGACTGGAAACACCCGTTCCCTCGCGATCAACGACCAGCGTGATAAACTGCTCTCCAACCCGATCCCGCCCTCCGCTCCGGCTCCCTCAACCAACACAGAGTCAACCACCACGACCTTATCATCGAACACCCCGGTGACAGCGGCCGTCCAAGGGACCACTCGACCACTCATCCGGGCCATCCATGGATTCCGGGGCTGCTCCAAGTACGCGAATTCTGATGGCAAGGGTATCACCTTCGACCCTGCCCGGGACACCTTCTTCCCAGTCGTCATTGCGGCCATGACCGATCTCGGTGGCGTGCATGACGACCGATTGGCCCTGGGGGCGTCGCGTATGGTCGTCGTCGGCAACAGTGAGTTCCTCAAGGACAAGTACCTTGCCGAAACGGGCCTCGATTTCTTTTCCAGCGCGATGAATACCCTCATCGACCGCACCCGACTCGCCGGCACCACTCCCAAGACCAAGGAATTCTTCACGCTGAATCTGGATGAGCAGCAACTCCGCTTTCTGGCTCTCTGGACCATGCTGGTAATCCCCATGGCCGCGGCACTACTTGGCATCATCGTCCTCTGGAGGAGGCGCTCGTGAGCTGGAAAGGAACGCTGGCCCTTCTGTTCCTGGCGGCTGCAGCCCTGATCATTCTGTTTTTTTCCGGGCGATCGCACACCCGTTCTGCCACGGAGCCGCTGCTGAACCTCCGTCCAGCAGATGTCATGAAGATCACTATCCGGGAGGGTGGAGGGGAGATCGTGCTGAATAAGCAAAACGGAACTTGGATGGTCGGATTAGGGTCTCTCTCCAGTGCCAGTTCTGACCGGGCCAATGCACGATTGATCCGTTCACTGCTTGAGGGGGCGGCTGGAATTACTCCTCTCGACATCTTAAAACCCTCTGATCTGAAGGGAAACGTGACCATGAAATCACTCGATCTCAACATGCCGAAGCGCGCGCTGACATTTTTCGACGGAATGGATGGAACAAGCAGAACACTTGCATTCGGCATTGAGGGTGCCGCAAAAGATCAGATCTACGCCCGATTGGATGGGGGCAAAACGGTTTATCTGATTCCTTCGGATTTAGTGGAGACGGCCTTCCGACCTGTGGAGGAGTTCCGGGATCCTCGCCTGACCTCCCTTGATCCCGACCGCCTGGAGTCAATCAACTTCACCAAGGGATCGGTTTTTCAGCGCCTCTCCCTACAAAAAGGGGATTCTGGTTGGAATCTCACGAGCCCCATGACCTCTCGGGGTAACGGCAAGGCCGTGGTCGACTGGGCGACAAGTCTCGTATCGTCCAAGGTCGATCATTGGATACCCGCAGGAACAGATCCCGTTAACTCTGGGATGGACTCGTCGGCTATTGTCATCTCGGCACATGAATCAGGAAGCAAATCGCCGGTGACGATCACTATCGGATCAGCCGTTGCAGGATCCCCGGAGAGTCATTATGTGAGCTGCAGCGACAGACCAGGAATCTGCATTGTTCCCGGATTGGCAAGGTTTCTTGAAGTCACTCCCTCGACGCTCCGGTCAAGACAGCCAAAGCCGTTGCGCCTGGATGCCGTGGATAAAATCGAGATCGGGATTCATCCCCAGGAACAAACAAGCAACCAAGCAACGACGTTCACTCTTTCGCGTAAAAAGGGAAGCGATGATTGGGAAATTACCGGTAGTGGCATAGGAACTCTTGCGGCGGCAGAAGTCAGCACTTGGTTTGAAAAGCTGCAATCACTGACCGCCAGCACCTTCGAACCGTCAACACCCGAGAAGTTGGAAAGCGTCGGATTGACTCATCCCACCGTTATCCGCTTCATCGCCCATCTTTCGGAAAATACCGCCGAGGAAGCAGCCGGCGACCTGATCCTGGCGGAGTATGCCTTTGGGACGGCCCGGAATGGATTTGTTTCCTTCCGCGAAGGTACTTCCTCGGATCTCATGATCCTCCCGGAAAGCTCCCTGGAGTTGACGAAGGGTCCGAGCGTAGTCAGTGAAGCCTTAAAGCGTTGAAAGGTTAAAAAGTTGCAGCGTTGAAACGATCACTCTGTTTCTGATTACCTACCCATCCGATTCATCGGCTTCCTTCATCATTCATAATTCTTCCTTCATCCTTTTCTTCCCATGACCTCCACCGAGATCCGCCGTTCGTTCCTCGATTTCTTCCGCAGCAAGGAGCACACCATCGTCCCTTCCTCCAGCCTCCTGCCCGACTCCCCTAACCTTCTCTTCACGAACGCCGGGATGAACCAGTTCGTGCCGATCTTTCTTGGCACAACGCCCTGTTCCTATTCCCCAGCGCGTGCCGCCGACACCCAGAAGTGTATCCGAGCCGGAGGCAAGCACAACGACCTCGAGGATGTCGGGCTCGACACCTACCACCACACCTTTTTCGAGATGCTGGGAAACTGGTCCTTCGGCGATTACTTCAAGAAAGAGGCTATCACCTGGGCATGGGAGCTGCTCGTCGAGCGCTGGAAATTCCCCGCCGAGCGTCTCTATGCAACGGTCTACAGCCCAGCTGAAGGCGATCCGGCATCCTTCGATGCCGAGGCCCACGCACTCTGGTCAGAATTTTTCCTCTCCAAGGGACTCGATCCCGCGATCCATGTCGTTCCCGGCAACCGGAAGGATAATTTCTGGATGATGGGTGAGACTGGGCCTTGCGGCCCGTGTTCGGAGCTGCATATCGACCTGACTCCGGCTGGCGACACCAAGGGAGCCCTCGTCAACAAAGGTAGCGCCGAGTGCATCGAGATCTGGAACCTGGTCTTCATCCAATTCAATGCCAACCCCGATGGCAGCTTCGTTCCTCTCCCTGCCTGCCATGTCGATACCGGAATGGGCTTCGAGCGAGTCTGCTCCGTGATCCAATGCACGAAGGGGTTCACAGAGTTCAGCAATGTCGTGATCTCCAACTACGAGACTGATCTCTTCCGCCCGATCTTCGAAGCGATCGGCACCCTCTGCGGCAGGAAGTACGGCTCGACCCTTCCTCAACCCTCGGGCGATGGAGCGATGATTCCCGTCACGGATCAGGAGAAGGATGACATTGCCTTCCGTGTCATTGCCGATCACCTGCGCACGCTCGGGTTCGCGATCGCCGACAACATCCAGCCCGGCAATGCCGAACGTCACTACGTCCTACGCCGCATCCTCCGTCGCGCCGTCCGCTACGGCCGCACACTCGGCTTCAACGGCCCATTTCTCCATAAACTCACCCCGGTCCTGGCATCCCTCATGGGAGATGCCTTTCCGGAGCTGCGCGCCAAGGAATCCCTCATCACCGAGACGCTGAAGCGGGAGGAAGAGGCCTTTCACAAGACCCTGGACAAGGGACTAACACTCTTCGAGGCCGAGGCAACGAAGGGGAAGGAGATCTCCGGCGAGGTGGCTTTCCGCCTCTATGACGAGCAGGGATTCCCACTCGACCTCACCGAACTCCTTGCTCGCGAGCGCGGACTCTCCGTCGATCATGCAGGCTTCGAGATCCTCATGCAGCAGCAACGCGCACGCGCGCGTGCAGCCCAGAAAAAGGAAATCATCAGCGTCTCCTCGCTTGAGACGACAACCCCCACGGCCTTCACGGGATTCGATTCAGCAGAGACCGAGGCCACGGTATTGGAGATCGTCCGTATCAAGGACCGGACAGCAGTCATTCTTGATCGCTCCGTCTGCTATGCCGAAATGGGAGGACAGCTTGGGGACACCGGATCGCTGACGACCGGAGGCTCTCTTTGGAGGGTCACCGACATTCAGAAGAATGGTCCCACATGGCTTCATTTCCTGGAGCTGACCGAAGGCGAGGACGCCCCACTCCCGGGAGCCACTGTCATTCTCTCCATCGAGCATCCGCGGCGTGCCTCCATCCAACGCCATCACACCGTCACCCATCTCCTGCATTGGGCTCTGCGCGAAGTTCTTGGTGAGACGCTTTCCCAAAAAGGTTCCTTCGTAGGAGCCGAGAAGCTCACCTTTGACTTTTCAAGCGGTGCCTTGACACCCGACCAGATCTCCAACGTTGAACGCCTTGTCAACGAGCGCATCCTCGAGAATTCCTCGGTGAGCTGGCAAGAGTTGCCTTATGCCGAGGTGAAGGGACAACCCGGCATCCTCCAGTTCTTCGGCGATAAGTACGGTGATATCGTCCGTGTCGTTCAGATCGGAGGCATGCCCGGATCGCTTGATGGCTACTCGATGGAACTCTGCGGCGGAACCCATGTCCGTGGAACCGGCGAGATCGGTCTCTTCCGAATCCTAAGCGAAGCAGCAGTGGCGGCTGGAATCCGTCGCATCGAAGCCGTTGCGGGCCATGAGGCCCGGAGCGCCTCGAAGAGTGATGCCGAGCGTCTCCAGAGTTTGGCATCACGTCTTGGATCGCCTCTTGCCGAAGTGGAGAAGAAGCTCGAGGTAACACTAGCACGTCAGAAGGAACTGGAAAAGGAGTTGGAGGCCTTCCATCAGCGCGAAGCCGCCGGACTTGCCAAGAATCTGATCGATAAAGCCACTGCAGGGGCGGTTCCCTCAATCGTGGAGGAAGTTCCGGGAGCCGACGGCAATGCTTTGCAGGCCGTAGCTGATGCCCTTAAGTCGACATTCGACGGAGTGATCCTGCTTGCAGGAGTCTCGGATGGGGCGGTCTCACTCGTTGCCTCTGTAAGCAAAGCCCATCAGGCCAGCCTTCCCGCAGGCAAATTAATATCTGCGATCGCACCCCTTGTCGGCGGAAAAGGTGGAGGCAAGCCAGACAGCGCACGAGGCGGTGGCCGCGATATCTCAGGTATTACCGCAGCTCTGTCTAAGGCCAGGGAACTGATCGCGGCAGGGAAGATCTAAGGAAGATTTGATTTCGACGCATACTATTCACAGGGATGAAAGGGATGAAGGAAATCCCGCAGAGGCGCTGAGACGCAGGGGGTTTCTAACCCACAGTCGGAATCAGCAAAAGACATGTAAACAACTCTTATAAAGCTGTTTGCGTGTCGGTAGTTGGATCTCCCAAAAGTGCCAAAAATAGGGGTTACAGAGAGTAAATACGAATTCCTTTGGCAAGTTTTGGCAAGTAGCAAGCCGCAGAATTTGGGCGAAAAAGAATCTTTCCGTACTCTTCCGAATCCCTTCTTGGATTGCCTTTGGGTGGTGGGAGAGGTAGGTGAGGAGGAGGCAATGAGTCAAATTTCCACCATATCTGTAGCTGCTTGAAAGGTGATGAAGATCTCCAAGTCCAATGCAGCCTTTTTCAGAGTGTTTCTCTTAACCACAAAGACAATCACGGCTGATTTGCAGCCTAGTAACTGTTCGACTAAGCTATGATTCTCATCCTCGCAGACGGTTACATTCCTCTTGCACCAATTGCACCAGTAGCACAAGCCATACTCCTAATCTTTATCACTAGTGTCCGGTTGAGAGGGTGATTGGTTTTTGTTGATACTTCAAGATGAGTGATTTGCGATCCAAAATGGATGTGAGGGATTTGAACTTGGAGAGTCGTTTGGTGACGATCTGTGGCAATGAACACCGGCCGCTA